>NZ_BCBJ01000118.1:0-45445 GCF_001320605.1 Pseudomonas sp. NBRC 111133
CTGGGCGACGATGGCGGCCAACAGGCCCTGCCAGTGCCCGGCAAGCTGGGCGATGGTGGCTTCGTCGAACAGCGCGGTTGCGTAGGTCAGCGACACTGCAATCCCTGCCTCGTGCTCCACGGTCTCCAGCGTCAGGTCAAACTGCGCTGTCCCGCGTTCCCAGTTCAGGGTCTCGACAGCCAAGCCAGGCAGCTGCCGACCCTGCCCACGCGCTTCGGTCCGGTGATTGAACATGACCTGGAACAACGGGCTATGGCTGAGGCTGCGCTCTGGCTGCAAGGCTTCGACCAGCTGCTCGAACGGCAGGTCCTGATGGGCCTGGGCACCCGAGACGCGTCGCTGAGTCTGCTCAAGCAGTTCAGTGAAGGTCATCCCCAGGTCGAAGTCCGCCTTGAGTACCTGGGTGTTGACGAAAAAGCCGATCAGGCCTTCGGTCTCCATTCGATTGCGGTTGGCCGTGGGTATGCCGACACGGATATCGTTCTGCCCGCTGTAGCGGTGCAGCAAGGTCTGGTAGCTGGCCAGCAGGAGCATGAACACGGTCACGCCCCGATCACGCGCCAGCTGCTTGAGGCCGGCACACAGTGTGTCGTCCAGGCTGATATCCAGGCTTGCACCTGCCCGGCTCTGCACGGCCGGGCGAGGACGGTCGATCGGCAGTTCCAGCACCGGCTGCTCCCCCCCCAGCTCGGCCTCCCAGTACGCCAGCTGACGCGCCAGCTCACCCGCTTCCATGCACCGGCGCTGCCAGATGGCATAGTCGGCATACTGGATCGGCAGTTCCGGCAACGACGCCGGCTGGCCAAGGCGATGCCCCTCGTAACTGCGGATCCACTCGTCCAGCAGTATCGGCATCGACCAGCCATCGGAGACGATATGGTGCATGACCAGGATCAGCACATGGTCGGCCTCGTTCACCTGCAGCAGCCTTACCCGCCACAGCGGCGCCTGCCGCAGGTCGAAAGGCTGGCCGGCCTCTTCTTCGATGCGACGTTCAAGGCGCTCGGCAAAATCAGCGTCGGGTGCCGCTGCAAAGGGCTCCTGCACAATGTCCACCCGCACACTCGGTTCAATGACCTGGACAGGCTGGTCGCCGTCCTGGGCAAAAGCGGTGCGCAGGCTTTCGTGGCGGTGCACCAGGTCTTCAAGGCTACGCTGCAGAAGCGCGGGGTCCAATGCGCCCCTGAAACGCAGGGCCATGCTGATGTTGTAGGCCGCGCTTTCGGGCTCGAACTGCCAAAGGAACCACTGGCGCTGCTGGGCATACGACAACCCGATGGGCCCCCATTCGTCCCGTATCCGCGGGATCGGCAGCCGAGCGAAGCTCATGCCCTTGGACTGCATCTTTTCAAAGAATTGCTTGCGCTGCTCCAGTGGCAGATGCAGAAACCGTTTAACCAGCTCGATGTTCTGGGCCGTCATTTCAAACACTCTCCAGTTCTGCCAGGAAATCACTCAACTCATCGACATCCGCTGGGCTGGCAGGCGCCAGCTCAGCCATCGTCGCCACGTAGTCCGCAAGTCGCCCGGCACTGAACAGGGCCGAAAGCGGCACCTCCAGCCCCAGCAGCAACTGCACGCGCTGGGTCGCCTGGACTGCCAGCAGCGAATGCCCGCCCAGCTCGAAGAAGTTGTCGTTCATGCCGACCCTTTCAAGCTTCAGCACATCGGCCCAGATCGCTGCCACCTGCACTTCAAGTTCGCTGCAAGGCACCACGAAACCTTCCTGAAGCGTGTTTGCATCCGGTGCAGGCAGGGCTTTGCGGTCCAACTTGCCATTGGGGGTCAGTGGCAGAGCGTCCAGCGCGACGAAGTGCGCCGGGACCATGTATTCCGGGAGCATGGCCTTCAGATACTCACGCAGGGTGTCGCGAAGCGACTGCATGCACGCATCAGCCACAAGGTACGCGACCAGTTGCCGCCCACCCGGGCCTTCGCTATCGATCACCACCGCTTCGCGAATGGCGGGATGCGCAAGCAGCTTGAGTTCGATCTCGCCCAGCTCGATGCGGAAACCACGGATCTTCACCTGATGATCGATACGCCCGATGTACTCGATCATGCCGTCGTTGCGATAGGACGCCAGATCACCGGTCCGGTACAGACGGCCTCCGCCATGCTCGGAAGTGTCGAAAGGATCAGGCAGGAATTTCTCCGCGGTCAGTGCCGCACGCCCCAGGTAGCCCCGGGCAAGACCGGCACCGGTAAGGCAGAGCTCGCCCGCAACCCCGGACGGCATGGATTTACCATTGATGTCCAGCGTGTACGCTGTCGTGTTCGCGATAGGCCGGCCAATATTGGCTCGCCCACCGGACTCACGGCGGGTCCAGGTGGAATAGGTGGTGTCTTCGGACGGCCCGTACAGGTCGTAGACATGCTCCACGTGGCCCAGTGCATAGAGCCTGTCCACCACTGGCTGCCGCAAGGGTTCGCCTGCCAGGTTGACAATGCGCACGCTCGCAGGCAGCGAACCGGCGTCGAGCAGCGCCTTGATGGCCGAGGGCACGGTATTGACCAGGCGTACGCGTTCTCGTGCCGCCAGGTAGGGCAGTTCCAGCGCATTCTGCGCGAGCACCGCGTAGCCACCCGCAGCCAGCGTGACAAACAGCTCCCATACCGACAGGTCGAAACAGATGGACGTCGATGCCAGCACGCCTTGCAGGTCCTGCGTGGTGTAGACCGTGCGCGCCCAGCCGATCAGCGCCGTGACATTGCGGTGCTCGATCAGCACACCTTTGGGCAGCCCTGTGGATCCCGAGGTGTAGATGCTCAGTGCCAGGTTGCCCGGCGCGGTGACATTGTCCAGATGCCCATCAGCGTCGTCTCGCAGCTGCAACCGGTCAAGCAGCAAGACTTCGGCCGTCCCGCCCTGCGGCAAGCGATCCGCCAGCGAAGCCTGGGACAGCAACAGACGAGCCTGACTGTCCTGCATCATGTAGGCCAGGCGATCACGGGGGTAGAGAGGGTCCAGCGGCACATACGCACCGCCTGCCTTCAAGATCGCAAGCAGACCGATCACCATCTCCAGGCTGCGCTCGAGTGCAACCCCTACCAGTACATCCGGGCCCACCCCGCGTTCGCGAAGGTGGTGCGCCAACTGGTTGGCACGCCGGTTGAGCTGCTGATAGGTCAGGTGTTGGTCGCCGAAAATCAGCGCGGTGGCATTCGGCGTGCGAGCGGCCTGCGCTTCGATCAACAGGTGTACACAAGGCGCGTCCGAAAGCGACAAGGCATCACCGTGTCGATGAACGAGGTCTTGCAGGTCCTCGTCCTCGGTCGTCATTGCCAGGTCACCCAGCCTCTGATCTGCACCACTGACCAGCGCCTGCAACAGCGTGCCGAAGTGGCGGGCGATCTGCGCGATGCTTTCTTGCGTGAAACACTGGCGGTCGTAGCTGTAGTGCACCGACAGGTGCGTACCTGCGCCAATCGCCAAGGTCAGCGGCACGCTCGACTGTTCATGCCCGTGCACGTTGCCGAACACGAGCCCGGCGGGTGCGCTCTGCTGCAGCGCATCGCCGACTGGGTAGTTCTCGAACACCAGCAAGGTATCGAACAGCCCTTCCCCACCCGATCCGGCCCAGCGCTGGATGTCGTACAAGGGGCTGTGTTCGTATTCGCGCAGCGCCAGGTTCTGCGCCTGCAGTTGCTGCACCCATTCTGCCACCCGCTGCTGCGGACGCGGGTTGGCGACCACCGGCAGCGTGTTGATGAACAGCCCCAGCTGTTGCTCCACACCGCGCAGCTCCGCCGGGCGACCGGATACCGTCGCACCGAAGCTCACGCACGATTGCCCGGTGTAACGCTGCAGAAGCAGCAGCCACGCCGCTTGCACCAAGGTATTGACGGTCACCCGCTGCTGCCGGGCAAAAGCAGCCAGCGACTGCGTCTGCTGCTCGCTCAAGCGCTGCTGGTGTTCACCGTAGCCGGTACCCAGGCGGGCCTTGTTCTGACGCATGGCCAGTGCCAGGCGCGTAGGCTCGTTCAGGTCATGCACCTGCTGCTGCCAGAAAGCCTGAGCTTGCCGGGCATCCTGGCGCTGCAACCATTCGATGTAATCGCGATAGCGGCCCGGCAGCCCACCGTTCGGCACCCCGGCATACGCCTGGAGCACCTCCGCGAGCAACTGCGCATTGCTCCAGCCATCCATCAGAATGTGATGGCTGGTGAAGACCAGATGGCACGATGCTTCACTGGTGCGGATAACCGCCAGGCGCAGCAGGGGGTCATGCTGCAGGTCGAAGCCCTTGCGCAGATCCGCTTCGGCCCAGCTGTCCAGAGCCGCACCCTGCTCGGCGATGCCGGCCCAGTCCAGGTACGTGAACGGCAATTCGAGCTGCCTGCGAATGACCTGCAGCGGGTGCTGGAAGCAGGTCACGAAGTTGGCCCTGAGCACCTCATGGCGATCGACAGCGGCCTGCCAGGCGAGCCTGAAGCGTGGCACGTCGAGCCCTTTGACGTCGACGCGCATCTGGTTGATGTAATGCCCCCCGCCTTGCTCGAACAGGCTGTGGAACAGCATGCCCTGCTGCATGGGCGCAAGGGGATAAAGATCTTCGATCTGCGCCGCCGGAACAGGCAGGCTGTCCAGTTGGGCCTGGGTCAGCCCGGCCAGCGGAACATCCGAAGGCGTCAAACCTGCGTGGGTATCCGCCAGGCAATGCTCGACAATCGCCTTGAGCTCGGCAGCGAACTGGTCGGCCAGGCGCTGCACCGTGTCAACGTTGAACATGTCGCGGCTGAAGGTCCACTCAAGGTTCAGCTCACCGGCATAGACCTGGCCATTGATCGACAACCAGTTGTCCAGCGGCGCTTCGCTGCTCTGGCTGGCGCCGGCGCTTTCGCCAGCAGGCACCAGGAACGCCGACGCATCGGCGTCCGAGCCCGGCGCGAAGCTGCCGTCGAACTGCCCCAGGTAGTTGAAGGTGATGCGGGGGTTCGGCAACTGCGCGAGCGCCGCGCGGGCCTGCTCATCGCCCAGGTAGCGCAGGGCACCGTAGCCAATGCCTTTGTCCGGGATCGACCGTAGCTGTTCCTTGATCCGCTTGATCGACGCATCAAGCGTCTGCTCTGGGCTCAGTCGCACCGGGAACACGCTGGTGAACCAACCCACGGTCCGCGTCAGATCAATGGTATCGAACAACGCTTCGCGGCCATGCCCCTCCAGTTGCACGAGCACGTCGCTGCGCTGGGTCCAGCGTGCGATGACGCGGGCCAGTGCGGTCAGCAGCAAGTCGTTGATCTGCGTACGGTAGGCAGCAGGTGCCTGTTGCAGCAGTTGCCGGGTACTGGCCGAGTCAAGACGGGTGCGGGCGGTGCCGACATGCATGCCATGCAACGAGCCACCCGGGTTGTCGCAAGGCAGGTCGGCATCAGCCTGGCCGAGTTGCGCCTGCCAGTAAGCCAGCTGCGCCTGCAGCGTTTCGCTGCGAGCGTAGCGCTGCAAGTGCGCAGCCCACGCCTGGGTCGCGCTGGTCTTGGCTGGCAGGTCGACTGGCTGGCCGGCGTGCAACTGGCGGTAGGCGGTTTGCAGGTCTTCCAGCAGCACGCGCCAGGACACCCCGTCCACCACCAGGTGATGGATCGCCAGCAACACGCGCTGGCTGCCATCCGCGAGGGTTGCCAGCAATGCCCGCAGCAACGGGCCGCGCTGCAGGTCAAGGCTACCCTGGACGTCATTGCACAACGCTTCAAGCGCCTCGGCATCCGCCACAGTAGCCTGCCACAGCAGACCTTGCTGTGGCTCTGGCGAACCGTAACGAGCCGTCCATTCACCCGCTGCACAATCGAAGCGCAGGCGCAGCGCGTCATGGTGGATCACCAGGGCCTGAAGCGCTTGCTCCAGTGCCTGGCTGTCGAACGCCTGACCTGCCTTGAGCAACAGCGCCTGGTTCCAGTGGTGGCGCTGGGCAATGTCCTGCTCGAAGAACGATTGCTGGATCGGCAGCAGCAGGGTCTGGCCAGTGGCAGCCTTCTGCTCGATCAGCAATCCGCCTTCGTCCCCTTGCCTGGCGACCGAGGCCAGTCCTTGGACGGTCTGGTGCTGGAACAGCTCTTTGGGGGTGAAGTGGATACCCGCCTGACGCGCGCGGCTGACCACCTGGATCGACATGATGGAATCGCCACCCAGTTCGAAGAAGTTGTCGGACAGCCCCACCTTGTCGACTTTCAGAACATCCGCCCAGATCCCGGCGATGGTCTGCTCCAGCGCGTTTCGAGGTGCCACGTACACTTGCTGCAGCTGAGTGACGTCAGGCGCTGGCAGGCCCTTGCGGTCCAGCTTGCCATTGGGCGTGAGCGGCAACGTGTCGAGGAACACCAGGTGCGTGGGCACCATGTAGTCCGGCAAGGTCGCCTTGAGGTGATCGCGCAGTTCGCTGCGCAGCAGGCTTTGCCCCGGCAGGTCGTCAAGCTGCACATCCGCACTGACCAAATACGCGGCGAGCTGCTTGCCGCCTGGGCCCTGGATGTCGATGACCACACTTTCGCGCACCGCCGGGTGATCCTGCAACCGCGCCTCGATCTCGCCAAGCTCGATACGGAAACCGCGGATCTTGACCTGATGGTCGATGCGCCCCAGGTAGTCAACCAGACCGTCGGCGCGTGTGCGGGTCAGGTCACCGCTGCGGTAGACGCGCTCGCCGTTCGCGGCGAACGGGTCGGGGACGAAGCGCTCGGCGGTCAGGCCTGGGCGGTCGAGATAGCCACGCGCCAGGCAGAGCCCGCCAAGGAACAGTTCGCCACTGTGCCCCAACGGCACCAGGTTGAGGCTGGCATCGAGGACATAACTGCGGCGGCGCCCGACCAGGCGGCCGATAGGCGCGTAGGCCGCGCCGCAGGTATCGCCTGGCGACGCGCTCCAGAGCAACGGTGTGACCACCGTTTCGGTCGGCCCGTAGCCGTTGAAGATGTATTGCGGGCGCAGGGCCTGCCAGGCCAGCTCGTATCCAGCTTGCGGTACGGCATCACCACCGAAGCAATAAATGCGCACCGGTGGCGGGTTGCCCACCCGCAGGGCATGCTCGGCCAGCTGTTGCAGATAGACCGGCGGGAACACGGCAATGGTCACGCCATGCCGGTGCATCTCGGCGTAGGCCTGCTCGGGCAGCCACAGGCTGTCGTCACGCACCAGCACACTGGCGCCGTTGATCAGCAGGTGCATCCAGGCCTCATGGGCGCCATCGAAGGCGAAGGACATGAAGTGCAACTCGCAATCCTGCGGGCCGGTTTCATAGCGTTCACCGTTGGCCAGAATGTGCGAGGCCAGAGGCCCGTGCGCCACTGCGACACCCTTGGGCATGCCGGTCGAACCCGAGGTGTAGATCACATAGGCAAGGTTGTGCTTTGACAGCGCCACCTCGGGCGCCGTGTCCGGGCCTTGTTGCCAGGTGGCCGGCAGGTCCACCGCCAGCGTCGGCAACCCGTGCGGGATTGGCAGCGTGCCCAGCACATCGCTCTGCGTCAGCACCAAGGCCGCAGCGCAGTCCTGCATCATGTAGCGCAGGCGGTCCTGCGGATAAGCGATGTCCAGCGGTACATACACGCCACCGGCCTTGAGCACCGCCATGAACGCCACCATGATCTCGGTGGAGCGGCGCATGGCGATGACCACCCTGACCTCCGGGCCGACGCCTTGCTCGATCAAGCGGTGCGCCAGGCGATTGGCCTGCGCATCGAGTTGGCGGTAGCTCAGGCGTTGATCGTCGAAGCGGATCGCGATGGCTTCGGGGGTGCGGGCAACCTGGTCTGCGAACAGTTGATGGACGAAACGGTCGTCCGGATGGTCGTCGCCAGTCTGGTCCCACCTTGCCAACAGTTGCTCACGCTCCTGCCTGCCCAGCATCGCCAGTTCGGCGACACGCTGATGGGGTTGACGCACGATGTCGGCCAGCAGGTTGCACCAATGCTGCGCCAGCGCCTCGATGCGCGGGCGGTCGAACAGCGCGGTGGCGTAGACCAGCGAAGCGCCCAGCCCCTCGGCATGCTCGAAGGTATCAAGGGTGAGGTCGAACTGTGCGGTATAGCGCTCCCAGGCCATGCCTTGAACTTCCAGCCCGGGCAGGCTGCGCACCTGCCCCCGCTGTTCGGTCTGGTGATTGTAGAGCGCCTGGAACAGCGGGCTGTGGCTCAGGCTCCGCTCAGGGTGCAGCGCCTCGACCAACTGCTCGAACGGCAGATCCTGATGAGCCTGGGCCGCCAGGGCCGTCTGACGCGTTTGCTCAAGCAGCTGGCTGAAGGTGGTGTGCAGGTCGAACTCGGCCTTGAGCACCTGGGTATTGACGAAGAAGCCAATCAGGCGCTCGGTTTCCAGGCGGTTACGGTTAGCGATCGGCACCCCAACGCGAATGTCGTCCTGCCCCGAATAGCGGTGCAACAGGGTCTGGAAGCTGGCCAACAGCAGCATGAACAGGCTGACGCCCTGCTGCTGGGCCAATGCCTTGAGCGCGTGCACGAGGTCGCGGTCCAGGTCGATGGCGAAACTGGCGCCGGCGAAGTCCTGGTTGGCCGGGCGCGGGCGATCACCGGGCAGTTCGAGCACCGGCTGCCGGTCGCCCAGCTGGGCCTTCCAGTAGGCCAGCTGGCGCTCACGCTCACCGGCCTCCATCCACTGGCGCTGCCATACGGCGTAGTCGGCGTACTGGACAGGCAGCGCAGGCAACTGCGCCGCCTGCCCGTTGCGCAGCCCTTGGTACAACTGCACCAGTTCATCGACCATCACCGGCATCGACCAGCCATCGGAGACGATATGGTGCAAGGTCAGTACGAGGACATGGTCATCCTCGGTCACGCGCAACAGTTTCACGCGCAACAACGGCCCGTGCTCCAAATCGAAGGGGCGTTGCGTCTCTGCCTCGACCAGGCGCTTGAGCAGCGCGGCCTGTTCGTCTCCCTCGCACGGTTCGACCCCTTCGCAGGCCAGGCTGAACGGCTGCGCCGGGTGGATCACCTGCAGGGCTTGGTCACCGGCCTGGCGGAAGGTGGTACGCAGGGTCTCGTGCCGCGCGATCAGCGCTTCGAAACTCAGGCGCAGTGCCTCGACATCCAGCTCGCCGCGCAGTCGCAGGACCGTGGCCATGTTGTAGGCGGTACTTTCAGGGGCCATCTGCCAGAAGAACCACTGCCGCTGCTGGGCATAAGACAAGGCCAACGGCTGCGTGCGGTCGACCGGCTGCAACGCCAGGGCAGGCGCGTGCGTGCCCTGCCCTGTCAAGGCAACGAAATCAGCCAGCACCGGGGCTTCGAAAAGCGTGCGCAGGGGTATTTCCAGGCCCAGTACCTGGCGAATGCGCGAGGTGACCTGGGTAGCCAGCAACGAATGCCCGCCCAGTTCGAAGAAATGGTCGGTCAGGCCGATGCGTTCAACCTTGAGGACCTGGGCCCAGATGGCTGCAATCTGTTTTTCGCGTTCGCTGCGAGCGGGCACGTAGGCAGGCTGGTCGAGGCTCAGGTCAGGCCTTGGCAGTGCCTTGCGGTCCAGCTTGCCGTTCGGCGTCAGCGGCAATTGGCCGAGGAACATCAGGTGCGCCGGAACCATGTAGTCCGGCAATGCAGCCTTGAGGTGGCTTGACAGGTTTTCACGCAGCGCATCCTGCGGCTCAACACCGCCCTCGATTACCAGATAGGCGACCAGTTGCTTGCCGGTGGGCCCGTCGATGTCGATGACCTGTGCTTCACGCACCCTGGCATGCTCTTGCAGTCGCGCTTCGATCTCGCCCAGTTCGATGCGCAGGCCGCGAATCTTGACTTGATGGTCGATGCGACCGACATAGTCGAGAACACCCTCGACACGCGCGCTTGCCAGATCACCGGTACGGTACAGACGGCCGCCGCCGACCGGGTCGAACGGGTCGGGAATGAAACGCTCGGCGGTCAGCGCCGGGCGGTTGAAATAGCCACGGGCGAGGCAGCCGCGACCACCGATCAGCAGTTCGTTCACCCAACCGGCCGGGGCCAGGACAAGGCCATCGTCACAGACATAGGTCACCCTGCCGCCCACCGCCCGCCCGATCGGCACGATGGCCTTGCCACCGGCACCCGGCTGCAAGCCTGCACAGTCCTGAACAGTGGTTACCACGGTCGCCTCGGTAGGCCCATAGGTATTGAGCAGACGTGCCTGCTGCAATCCGCTGGCGTACCAGTCGCCAAGGCTTTCCATCGGCATGGCTTCACCGCCCACGTGCACCTGACGCAGCGATGCGCAGGCGCCGGCGGGCAGCTTTTCCGCCGCCAGCATGCGCCAGTAGGCGGTGGTCAGGTCCGCCACGGTGATGCCGTGGGTGACGATGGCCTGCTTGAGGGTTTCGATGTCCCACAGCTGCGAGCCGCGCATGACGACCCGGGCACCGCAACACAAGGCCGGGTAAAGCTGCTCGACAAAGCCGTCGAAGTTGACCGTGGCGAACTGCAGCACCCGATCACTGGCATCGAGCCGCGAATAGTCAGCCGCCACGCTGCAGAACACCGACAGCTCCCGATGAGCGATGGCCACACCTTTGGGCTTGCCGGTGGACCCGGAGGTGTAGATCACATAGGCCAGGTTGTCGGGGACGGTCAGGCTCACCGGGTTGGCCGTACTGTAGTTGCCCAGCCACTGCTCACCCGCCTGCATTTCAAGGCAGGTCACCGTTGTGGAAACCGGCAGCATCGGTACCAGGTGGGGCTGGGTCAGGAGCAGGTGAACACCGCTGTCCTGCATCATGAAGCGCAGGCGCTCCTGCGGGTATTGCGGGTCGAGCGGCACGTAGGCACCACCGGCCTTGAGAATGCCAAGCAGGCCTACCACCATGTCCAGGCTGCGTTCCACGGCGATGCCAACACGCACCTCAGGCCCCACGCCAAGCTCGCGCAGCTTGTGGGCCAACTGGTTGGCGCGGCGGTTGAGTGCCTGATACGTCAGTGCCTGATCATCGAGGACCAGCGCCGTAGCCTCCGGTGCGCGCAGAACCTGCGCCTCGAACAGCTGATGCACACCGAGGCCTTCGGCGAAACGCAAGGGGGCCGGGTCGACGGCTTCGAGTGCCAGCGTGTGCTGGGCAGCCGACAGCAAAGGCAGCTCGGCCACCGGCAATACCGCGTCCTTGGCCAGGGCGCCCAGCAGGTTGACCCAGACCGATGCCAGGCGTTCGATACGCTCGACGTCGAACAGGTCCGATGCATAGCCAAAGGAAGCGATCACACCATCGCTGCGTTCGAGGGTGTCCAGCGACAGGTCGAACTGCGTGGTGTGTTCGACCAGGTCGACCTCCTCGACACGCAACCCTTGCACGCTGTCGCCGGAGACCCGCTCGCCAAGGTCGCTCAGGTGGTTGTACATGACCTGGAACAGTGGGTTGTGGCCCAACCCCCGCTCGGGTTTGAGCGCTTCCACCAGCACATCGAAGGGGATGTCCTTGTTCGCCTGAGCCTGCAGGGTGGTCTCTTTGACCGCCAGCAACAAGTGCCTGAAGGACTGCAACGGATCGACCGCCACGCGAGCGACCAGTGTGTTGACGAAGAAACCGATCAGCCCTTCCAGCTCAAGGCGATTACGGTTGGTCACCGGCATGCCGATGTTGAGCGTTTCGCGCCCGCTGTAGCGCGACAGCAGCAGTGCGAACGAGGCCAGGAACACATGGAACAGCGTGGCATTGGCAGCAACCGCCAGACGCTGCAGATCGGCGGTGAGCGCGGCAGGCAGGAGTATATCCACGCGCCCGCCGCGATAGCTCTGGACCTGAGGGCGAATACGGTCGGCAGGCAGTTCGAGGACTGAAAAATCGTCTTCCAGCGTGGTTTTCCAGAATGCCAGCTGGGCCTGCAGCTCGCCCGAGGCCAGGCGTTCGCGCTGCCAGGCGGCGTAATCGGCGTACTGCACCGCCAGCGCCTGGCGCTCGAGCGACTGCCCGGTGGTGTGGGCGTTGTAGACGGCAGCCAGCTCGCGGACCATGACGCTCATGGACCAGCCGTCCGAGACGATGTGGTGCAACAGCACGGTCAGCACCTGCTCGTGCGAGCCACCCTGGAACAGCTTGACCCGAATCAGTGGCCCCTGCTCGAGGTCGAAGGGCGTAAGCGCCTCGTCCTGTAGGCACTGCTGCAGCGCCCGGCCGTCGGCAGTGCTGAGGTCATGGTACTCGATGCACGGCGACGCTGCGGGCAGTATGCGCTGCCGGGGGATGCCGTCATGCTCTTCGAAGACCGTGCGCAGGGATTCATGGCGCATCACCAGCGCATCGAACGCGGCCTGCAACGCGGCCCGGTCCACCTGGCCTTGCAAGCGGATGGCCAGGGGGGTGTTGTAGGCGGTGCTTTGCGGGTGCAGCTTCCAGAACATCCACTGGCGATACTGGGCGTGCGAAACCTGCAGCGGCACCGTCCGGTCCAGCACCTGGATCTCGCCCCCGGCGACCTGCTCCAGCCCCTGCAGCGCCTCGACGAAACCGGACAGGTCGGCAGTGTCGAACAGCACCCGCAAGGCCACGTCCAGGCGCAGTTGCTGCCTGATCCGCGAGACCACCTGAGTGGCCAGCAGCGAATGGCCACCCAAGGCGAAGAAATTGTCGTCGAGGCCGACCCGGGATTGTTGCAACACGTCGGCCCAAATGGCCGCGACCTGCATCTGCAGTGCGGTCTCGGGAGCCCGGTAAAGGGCTGTGACGGCGACCGGCTCAGGCAATGCCTTGACGTCGACCTTGCCGTTGAGGGTTACCGGCAGATGCTCCAGCAGCATCAGGTAATGCGGCACCAGATGCTCAGGCAGGGCGAGCTTCAACGCGGCCCGGACACCTTCGACGACTGCTTGACGGGCTTCGTCCTGCGCAGCCCAGTGCTGCGGGACCAGGTAGGCGGCCAGCTGCCGATCGGCGTCTTCGCCAACCACGCGCACAACGGCGCTTTCGATTCCCGGCAACTGCCGCAGACAGGCATCGATCTCGGCCAGTTCGACGCGGTAACCGCGAATCTTCACCTGGCCATCGATGCGCCCGGCAAACATGCATTCGCCGTCAGCGTTCAGGCGTACCCAGTCGCCGGTACGGTACATCCTCGCACCCTCGGTGCCGCAGGGGTCGGGCACGAAGCGCTCGGCGGTCAGCGCCGCCTGGCCCAGGTAGCCACGCGCAAGCCCTGCACCGGCGATATAGAGCTCCCCCCTGGCCTTGCCGGGCACGGGCTGAAGGCAGCTGTCCAGCGCATGGGCGCGCAGGTTTTCCAGCGGCTGGCCGAGCACCGGTCGATCCTGCAGGGCATGGGTAAGGACGCCGACCGTTGTCTCGGTGGGACCATAGTGGTTGATCACCTCGAGGTCGGGCGCCAAGGCCTTGATGCGGCCCAGAAGCGCCGCAGTACACGCTTCGCCCCCGACCACCAGGCAGCGCCGTGGCAAGGCTTCGGCACCTGCGGCGAGCATGGCCTGCAAGTGCGAGGGGACGATCTTCAGTGCATCGATGGCATGCGCCTGCAGGTAGGCGGCGAAGACCTGGGCATCGAGCACGGTCTCCTTGGGCAGCATGTGCAGGGTCTTGCCGTAGCACAGTGCACCGAACAGCATGGTGTGGCCAAGGTCGGCCGCCGGCGTGGTGACCATCGCCAGGTTGGCGATCTGGTCCATGGGCAGGCGTTGGCTGACGCCGTGCACGTAGTTGACCAAGGCGCCATGGCTGACCGCGACGCCCTTGGGCTTGCCGGTGGTGCCGGAGGTGTAGATGACATAGGCAAGGTTGTCGGCATGGACCGCCACCTTGGGCGCCGACGCTGACGGGTAGTCGCCCGCCACGTCAATCGCTGTGACGCCTTCAGGCAAGCTGATCTGCCTCGCTCGGCCCACTACCCATTTGACCTCGCTGTCGGCAAGCATGAAGTCGATGCGCGCCTGGGGCTGGTCAGGGTCCAGCGGCAGGTAGGCGGCACCGGCCTTGAGCACGGCCAGGATGCCGATGAGCATCTCGCAGGATCGGTCGGCCACCACGCCGACCCGCTGATCCAGCTGTACGCCACGCGCCAGCAGTGCGTGGGCCAGGGCATCCGAGCGTGCCTGCAAGGTGGCATAGCTGATTCGACCGGCGTCGCCGCTCGCTGCAAGGCCTTGCAGGTTGAGGTTGGCGGCCGTTTCGATCAGGTGATGAACGCACAGGCCGGGCGTTTGCGCCCCGGCAGCTTGCGGTTCCAGCGGCTGTACCGCCTGGGTCGCCAAGGGCAGCTCGCCGACCGCAGTGGAGGGCGATTGGGTCAGCCCGTCGAGCAGTCGCAACCAGTCCTCGCCGAAACCGATGATCGTGGCTTCTTCGAAGACATCCAGCGCATAGGTGAACACCGCGTGCAGACGCCCGGCGCTTTCATAGGTGTCCAGGGAAAGGTCGAAGCGAGCGCTGTGCTTGTCCAGGGCGACTTTTTCCAGCGTCAGCCCACTGCCAAGGCGGACCTGACCGGCGTCGGCGATGGCCGCCTGGTGGTTGAACAGCACCTGGAACAACGGGCTTTGCGCGCTGCTGCGATCCAGTTCGAGCGCCTCGACCAGGCGCTCGAACGGCAGGTCCTGGTGCGCCTGGGCGCCCAGGGCGGTGTCTTTGACCCGGCCGAGTAGCTGGCTCACATCCATGAGCGGGTCGATATCGGTATGCAGCACCTGGGTGTTGATGAAGCAACCGATCAAGCCTTCTACTTCGGTACGGTGGCGGTTGGCGACCGGAACGCCGACGCGGATGGCGCGCTGGCCACTGTAGCGTTGCAGCAGCAGCTTGAACGATGCCAGCAGCACCATGAACAGGGTAACCCCTTGGGCGCTGGCCAACGCCCTGAGACGCTCGGCAAGCGCGGGGTCGACCTGCAACTCGCGCCGCGCACCGCGATGGCTCGGTGCGCCGACACGGGGATGGTCGAGCGGCAGCTCAAGCACGGCATGATCATCGCCCAGTTTCTCGCGCCAGTAGCTCAGCTGTCGCGCCTGCTCACCGGCTTCCAGCCAGCTGCGTTGCCACAGCGCATAATCGCGGTACTGGATGGGCAGCGCCGGCAGGGTCGCTTCGCTGCCCTGACAGGCAGCATCGTACAAGCGCACGAACTCATCGATCAGCACGTTCAGCGACCAGCCATCGGCCACGATGTGGTGCAGGGTGAGCAGCAGCACGTGCTCGTCGGTAGCCAGTTGCAGCAGGTTCACGCGCAACAGCGGCCCTTGCAGCAGGTTGAAAGGTGCCTGCGCCTGGCCTTCGGCCAGTGACGCGACACGGGCCTCGCGTTGCGCCGCTGCCAGGGCGGTGAGGTCGTGCTCGACGATGGCAACGGCCTCGGCAGCGAGGACCTCCTGGTACAGATGCTCACCCTGGGTACGCAGGCGCGTACGCAGGCTCTCGTGGCGCGCAACCAGGCGATCGAACGCTTGCTGCAGGGCCTGGCGGTCGAGCTTGCCCTTCAGGCGCACAGCCATGGGCAGGTTGTAGGCAGCGCCCTGGGGGTCCAGCTGCCAGAGAAACGACATACGCCGCTGGGCGTAGGACAACCCATCGCGGTCATCGCAGGCAACATCGGCAGGGATCGGAAACAAGGAAAAATCGACGCCCTCTGCCTTTAGCCCGGCCAGGAACAAACGGCGTTTCTCCGGCGGCAGTTCGATAAAGCGGCGAGCGAGTTTCAACGAGTTTTCGGCATTCATGCAATGCGTCCTTAGCGATAGGAAGCGGGACCACAGGGCCCAGTCATCCCTCAAAGACGAAACAGCCGCGAGCTGATTTAGCCAAAGCCCCGGCCACCGCCGGCAGCCCAGGCTGCGCGCTTAAATCACCGGGTGGGCGACTCGTCTGAACGTCATACCCATCCTCCAGAAGGCGGCCCTCGCGATGCTCTCCACCCTGGCCAACAACCTGCGCAAGCGGGTCACTCAAGCGCTCCCCGGCAAACGCCCCAGCTATCGAATCTTCAATGTCCAGCTGAAGCGGCGGATCGCGCTCAGCCCTTCGCTCACCCGGCTGGTATTCACCGGCCCGGAGGTTGCTGAAATGACCACCCTGGCCCCAGACCAACGGGTCAAGCTGCTGTTTCCCGCCCCCGACGGCTCACCGCCCAGCCTGAACAACGACCTGCACTGGAAGGCCGCGCACAGTGCCCTGCCACCGACCCAGCGCCCGCCGATGCGCACCTACACCATCCGTGCCTTGCGCCGTGAGGCGCTGGAGGTGGATATCGACTTCGTGCTGCATGGTGTCAACGGCCCCGCCTCGGCCTGGGCCACCCACGCGCAGGTGGGTGACCGTTTGCAGATAGTCGCGCCCAACCTGGCCTATGACGGCGACCCCGGCGGTTATGAATGGAAGCCACCGCAAGGTGTGCGCAATGTGCTGCTGGTAGGTGACGAAACCGCACTGCCGGCGATTGCCGGCATCCTGGAGCAACTGGCTGACACCCAGCCCGAGCTGGCGGTGCAAGCATTCATCGAGGTGCCGCTGGAGGCGGATTGCCTGAGCCTGCGCCATGGCGATGCCACGGCGCTGCGCTGGCTGCCGCGCGAACGGCTGAGCTGCGCACATGGCCAAGCCATGCAGCACGCCGTGCGCGAGCTGGCCAGCCTGCCGCTTGGGCACGCCGCACCACGGGCGAAGCTGGAAGACGTGGATATTGAGACTCGCATCCTGTGGGAACAGGCCAGTAGCGACAGCAGCGAGTTTCACGCCTGGGTGGCGGGGGAATCGGCGACGGTGATGGAGATACGCCGGTACCTGATCAAGGAACGTGGATTGCAGCGAGAATGCCTGACGTTGATGGGGTATTGGCGGGCCGGCCGAACCTTTGATTGACGTGAGACAGCCGAGGGCGTTGTGCGCCCCCGGCTATCGGTCAGACTGCCGCGATGAACGCCTCGGCAAAACGCTGCGCCACTTCATCGACCTGCTCGCCGCTGATGATCAACGGCGGCAGGAAACGCACCACGGCGCCATGCCGCCCACCCAGCTCCAGAATGAGCCCACGCTTCAGGCACTCTCGCTGCACCTTGGCCGCCAGATCGCGGTTGGCCAGCGGCTGGCCAAGCGCATCCCGCTTACCTTGCGGGTCCACCAACTCCACGCCGAGCATCAACCCACGCCCGCGAATGTCGCCCAGCTGCGGGTAATCGCGCTGCAACTGCTGCAGGTGCCTGCGCAAGCGCAGCCCCATGGCCTCGGCGTGGTCGGCCAGGCGGTGTTCCACCAGGTAGTTGATTACCGCCGAACCCGCCGCCATGGCCATCTGGTTGCCCCGGAAGGTGCCGGCGTGCGCGCCCGGCTTCCAGGTGTCCAGCCAGTCGCGGTACACCACCACCGCCAGCGGCAGGCTGCCGCCAATGGCCTTGGACAAGGTGACTACGTCCGGTACGATGCCGGCATGCTCGAAGGCGAACATACGCCCGGTACGGGCAAAACCGCTCTGGATCTCGTCGACGATCAGCGCCACACCGGCCTGCTCGGTGATGCGGCGAACGCCCTTGAGCCATTCGATATCGGCCGGAATCACCCCGCCCTCACCCTGCACCACCTCCAGGATCACTGCCGCCGGCAGCGGCACACCGCTTTCCGGGTCGAGCAGCAGGTTTTCCAGGTAATGCAGGTTGGCCTTCACCCCGGCTTCGCCACCCAGGCCGAACGGGCAGCGGTAGTCGTAAGGGTACGGCATGAACTGCGCGCCATTGCCGAGCAAGGCCCCCAAAGGCTGCTTCGGCCCATGGCTGCCCATCAGGCTCAACGCCCCCAGGCTCATGCCATGGTAAGCGCCCTGGAACGCCAGCACGGTGCTACGACCGGTGGCCGTGCGGACCAGTTTCAGCGCTGCCTCTACCGCATCGGTACCAGTCGGGCCACAGAACTGCACCTTGGCCTCGCGGCATAGCGCCTCGGGCAGGATGCCGAACAGGTCCTGGACGAAGCGGTCCTTGACCGGCGTGGTCAGGTCCAGGGTATGCAGGGGCAACTCATCGGCCAGTACCCGCTGGATCGCCTCGACCACCACCGGGTGGTTATGGCCCAACGCCAACGTGCCGGCGCCGGCCAGGCAGTCGATGAACTGGCGGCCTTCGACATCCTCTACGTAGATGCCACGGGCGCGCTTTAGCGCCAGCGGAATGCGCCGTGGGTAGCTTCGGGCGTTGGACTCCTGTTGTTGCTGGCGTTGCAGCAGGGGCGATTCGGTAAATTCGTACAAAGGTTGCGACGCGCTGACCGGTGCAACCTGGGCAAGGCTGGAAGCGGTGGACATGGGTGAATCCTCGCAAACAAGCGAATGGGCAGTTATCGCTTGGAAAACGCTTGAGTGCCGGGAGGATTTAGCGGTTGTTACTGAATTTTACTTAGCCCGCGCTGGCCCTTTCGCGGGTAAAACCGCGAAAGGGCCAGCACAGGCAGTGAAGATCAACCGGCCGAGCGCGCCGGTACTTGCAAGAGCACCCGCAACCCATCGCTACGGCTGTCGAAGCGCAAGCTGCCGGCACACCGCTGCACGATCGCCTGCACAATTGCCAACCCCAACCCGCACCCACCACTCTGTCCATTACGCCAAAAGCGCTCGGTCAGGTGCTCAAGGTCGGCGTCGGCAATCCCCGGCCCATGGTCGCGCACCATGAACCCCACCTGCCCGTCGGCCATCTGCACCTCCAGCTCCACTGCCTCGTCGCCACCATGGCGCAGGGCGTTGTCCAGCAGGTTGCGCAGCGCGGCCACCGCCAAGGGGGCCGGCATGCCCAGGTAGATCTGCGTCGCTTCTTCAGGCAAACGCAGCACGATGCGCCGGTTATCGCCGCCACCGGCGTCCTGCACCGCCTGCCGGGCCACCTGTTCGGCGCTGCACTGCACGCCATCTTCGAACGACAGGCTGCCTTCCACCCGCGCCAGCATCAGCAACTGTTCCAGCGTGCGATGCATGCGGTCGGCCCCTTGTTCGGCATGCTCCAGCGCCTGCTCGCGCACGGTACCGTCGGTCATGCGCGCCACTTGCAGGTGGGTCTTGATCGCGGTCAGCGGGCTGCGCAGCTCATGGGCGGCATCGTCGGTCAGGCGCCGCTCGCGCTCGAGGGTCTGGGCAATGCGCAGGAACAGCTGGTTCTGGGTTTCCAGCAACGGCTGCAATTCGCTGGGCATGCCTGCCACCTGCAGTGGCTCGACGCTATCGGCACGCCTTCGCCGTAGCGCATCGCGCATGCGGTTGAGCGGCTCGAGGCCTTTGCCCAGGCCAATCCACAACAACCCCAGGCTGCCGAGCAGGGCCATCAGCACCGGTGCAGATGCCGCCAGCAGAATCGACTGGTTCAGCGCCTCACGCTCCATGTGCCGGTCAGCCGTGGTGATGCGCACATCACCATGGTTGTAGGTGAAGGTACGCCACAGTGCACCGTCGATCGTCTGGTCACGGAAGCCACTGCGCTCATCGTCCATGGCGCCATCGTGCTTGTGGTTGCTGGCAAGGATCTCGCCACGCAGCGAGCTGACCTGGCAGGCCATGCCGTCCGGCACGCTGAACTGGTCGGCAGAAATGTGCGCCTCCCCGCCCTTGGCGGTGAGCGGCTGCGGCAACTGGTCGATCAGCCCGGCGACCATACGCGCCGACGCCACCAGGCGCTGGTCGAGGGAAAACATCATCTGCTGGCGCAGGTCACGCAGCATCCACGCAGCGGCCAGCACCCAGATGATCACAAAAGCACTGCCCAGGATCAGGCTAAGGCGTACCCGCAGGCTCATGATGCGGCCTCTTCCGGCGCCTGCGCCGGGCCCAGGCGGTAACCCAGGCCACGCACAGTCTCGACGATGCCGTTGCCCAGCTTGCGCCGCAGGTGGTGGATATGCACGTTCAGGGCGTTGCTCTCGACTTCGTCGCTAAAGCCGTACACACAGTCTTTCAGTTGTTCGCTGGACAACACCCGCCCGGGGTTCTGCAGCAATGCCTGGAGCAGGGCCTGCTCCCGGCGGGACAAGTCGACCGGCCGCCCGGCCAGGGTCGCCTCGCAGCTGCTGGGGTCGTAACGCAACGGGCCGTGTTCGATCACATTCACCGCCCGCCCCGCCACCCGCCGCAGCAGCGTGTGCAGACGAGCGGCCAGCTCGCGCAGGTCGAAGGGTTTGAGCAGGTAGTCGTCGGCACCGGCCTGCAGGCCATCGACGCGGTCGGTGACGGCATCACGGGCAGTGAGCACCAGTACCGGCAGTGTTTCGCCCTGCTGACGCAGGCGGCGCAGCAGTTTCAGGCCGTCTTCATCGGGCAGGCCGAGGTCGAGAATCATCACATCGAACTGCGCGGCCTGCAGCATCGCCCGCGCACTGGCGGCGTTACCCACCCGGTCAACGGTCAGGCCCTGGGCGGTAAGGCCGGCGCAGATGCCGGCGGCGATCAGGTCGTCGTCCTCGCAGAGCAGAACGTGCATGGTGGGGCTCCCGGAGTGGTGTGGCTGGCATTGCACCTTGGGCGGATTAAGGTGAGATTATGAACCAAGCGAGGCCCTGCGGCGTGTCGACATCCAGCAATACCCCTGCATCTTCCACCTCGACCACCACACAGCTACCCCGGTGGGCATGCACCACCGAGCGCGCCCCTCCATCGCCATGCAGTTGCCCCAGCGCCGGCCAGAAATCCCGCCCGAAGATCACCGGGTGCCCCTGCTGCCCTGCGTGGCGTGGCAGCACGATACGGGACGCATTGGCGGCCTCGGCCAGGCGGCGCAGGGTTGCCGGGTCGATACATGGCATATCACCCAGCAAAATCGCTACCGCCTGTGCCTGGCTGTCGTGAAGCGACCGTGCCCCGACAGCCAAGCTATGCCCCATACCGGACGCGGCATCAGGGCTGCCGATTACCCGGCAACCGGCAGGCAACCCGAAATCCTCCCCACGCTCCCCCTCACGCAAGACCACACGCACCTCGTCGAACACCGCCCTGGCCCGCTCCACGCTGTGCGCCAACAGGCTGCGGCCATCGGCCAGGGTTGCCCGGCGCTTGTCGGAACCGAAGCGCGTGCTGCTGCCAGCCGCCAACACCAGCGCCATGACGCTCACGGCGCGACCTTCTGGCGCTTGCCAAGCCACTGCAACGCCCGGCATACCCCCTTTCGTTCACAATGCTGCACGTTTGCTCCGCCTTCAGCGCGACGAATCGCAGGAATTCAGGACCGACATACAGGGGGCCACAATTCGTATCCGTTGAAAAGGGGTTAACCTTGGGTTAATCGACTCCAGCCAGCAT
Source organism: Pseudomonas sp. NBRC 111133 (assembly GCF_001320605.1). Lineage (NCBI taxonomy): Bacteria > Pseudomonadati > Pseudomonadota > Gammaproteobacteria > Pseudomonadales > Pseudomonadaceae > Pseudomonas > Pseudomonas sp. NBRC 111133. The sequence goes on from NZ_BCBJ01000118.1 coordinate 21,169, forward strand.
GACCCCATTCCTGGATCTACCAAGGCGAAGACATGCGCGTTTTCCTGCTCTTCCTGACACTGTTGCTGGCCGGCCCCTTGCAGGCCAACCCGTTCGACGTCAAACCTGACTTTTTACCGGTCAACCAGGCCTTCGTGCTCACCCACGACCGCCAGGCCGATGGCCAGATGCGCCTGTACTTCCAGATCAAGCCGGGCTACTACCTGTACCAGAAGCGCCTGAAGTTCGACGGCTTGCCCGCCGACCAGCACCCGCAGCTGCCGCCGGCGCTCAACCACCATGACGAGTTCTTTGGTGACAGCGCGGTGTACCGCGACCAGCTTGAGCTGCTGCTGCCCGCCAATGCCCAGGGGCAATTGCGCCTGGGCTGGCAGGGCTGTGCCGACGCCGGCCTGTGCTACCCGCCGCAAACCACGCAAATCGACCTGGGTGGCGGTGTGGCGCCTGCCGCCGAGCAAGCCGGCGACCAGGCGCTGGCCAGCGGCCTGCAACAGGACCACCTGGCCTGGAGCCTGCTGGCGTTCTTCGGCCTTGGCCTGCTGCTGGCCTTTACCCCCTGCTCGCTGCCAATGCTGCCGATTCTTGCCGGGCTGGTACTGGGCAACGGCGCTAGCGCCCGGCGCGGCTGGCTGCTGGCCGGGGTGTATGTACTAAGCATGGCGCTGGTGTACGCCGCACTGGGCGTGGTTGCCGCGCTGCTGGGGGCCAGCCTGCAAGCCTGGCTGCAGCAACCCTGGCTGCTGGGCAGCCTGGCGGGGCTGTTCGTGTTGCTGGCCCTGCCGATGTTCGGCGCCTTCGAACTGCAATTGCCCGCCGCCCTGCGGGACCGCCTGGACCGCGCCGGGCAAGGCACCCGTGGCGGCAACCTGTATGGCGCTGCACTGCTGGGGGCGTTGTCCGGCCTGCTGCTTGGCCCGTGCATGACCGCGCCACTGGCAGGGGCGCTGCTGTACATCGCCCAAAGCGGCGACGTGTTGCAAGGCGCGCTGGTGCTGTTCAGCCTTGGCCTGGGCATGGGCGTACCGCTGCTGTTGCTGGTGACCCTGGGCAACCGCTACCTGCCGCGTCCGGGCGCCTGGATGGAGCGGGTCAAGGGCGTGTTCGGCTTCGTGTTCCTGGCCATGGCGCTGTACACCGTGCGCAGCCTGCTGCCCGCCACCCTGCTGCTGGCGCTGAGTGGCGCCTGGCTCGTCGCCTTGGCCTGGGCCAGCTGGCCGGCCCTGCAGCGTCTGCCAGCATTGCGCGCTGTGCCACTGTTGGGTGCCCTGTGGGGCGGCTTGTTGCTGGTAGGCGCCGCAGCAGGTGGCGACGATCTCTGGCAGCCGCTGCAACCGTTCGCCGGTGGTGGTGCGCCAGTTGCTGGTCAGCATGCCGAGGACAGCTTCGTCACGGTGAGCCGCCCCGAAGACCTGCAACGTGAACTGGAAGCAGCAAAGGCCCGTGGCCAGTGGGTGATGCTCGACTACTACGCCGACTGGTGCGTGTCGTGCAAGGTCATGGAAAAGCAGGTGTTCGCCCGCAACGACGTGCAGGCCGGCCTGGCCGGCGTGCACTTGCTGCGCTTGGACGTGACCGCCGACACGCCAGCCAGCAAAGCCCTGCTGCAACGCTACCAGGTACCCGGCCCGCCCAGCATCATCTGGATCGGCCCGGAGGGCGACGAGCGCCGAGCGCGGCGTATCACCGGTGAAGTCGACGCCGCTGTGTTCCAGCAACACTGGGCCCAGACCAGGAGCCAAGGCTGATGCTGACCGTAACCCTCGGGCCACTGACCATGGCCCTCAACCACCTGCTGATGCTCGCCGCCCTGGGGATTGCCTGCGTGGTCGGCTGGTGGGTCGCCCGGCGCGGTGGCGAAAGCCCGGAGTCGGCACTGTTCAACCTGTTCCTGATCGGCGTGCTGGCTGCCCGCGCAGGCTTCGTGCTGGCCTACTGGCCGATGTACCGCGATGAGCCGTTGCAGATCATCGACATTCGCGACGGTGGCTTCCTGTTCTGGTCGGGCCTGGCCGGTATCGTCCTCGCTGCCCTGTGGCAAGGCTGGCGCCAACCGGGCCTGCGCCGCCCGCTCGGTTGGGCGCTGTTCAGTGGTGCGTTGTTCTGGGGCCTGGCCAGCCTGGGCGGGCACCTGTACAGCAAAGGCACCGAGCTGCCGGAACTGAGCCTGCGCAACGCTGGCGGCCAATCCGTCGCCTTGCACAGCTACCGTGGCAAGCCGCTGGTGATCAACATCTGGGCCACCTGGTGCCCGCCCTGCCGCCGGGAAATGCCGGTGCTGCAACAGGCGCAAAGCGACTATCCGCACGTGACCTTCCTGTTCGTCAACCAGGGCGAGACCCCGGAAAACGTCAGCACCTTCCTTGCCACCACCGGCCTGAGCCTGACCCACGTGCTGTTCGACGGCACCGGCCTGCTGGCCCAGCGCGTCGGTTCCATGGCCCTGCCCACCACCCTGTTCTACGACGCCGACGGGCGGCTGGTTGGCAGCCACCTGGGCGAGCTGTCCCGGGCCAGCCTGCGCCACGCCCTGGAGCCTTTCGACCGGGCCACCGCGCCCGCCCCTGCCGCACAAGGAAACTGACATGCGACTGACTGCCCTGCTGCCCCTGTCCCTGGCCCTGCTGGCCGCCCCCGCCTTGCAGGCCGAAGAGCTGCCCAAGGCCGTTCAGCAACTGCAAGCCAAGGGCGCTGTGATCAAAGGCAGCTTCGATGCGCCCAACGGCCTGCGCGGTTACGCCGCCGAGTACCAGAACAACGCCCTGGCCCTGTACCTCACCCCCGACGGCAAGCATGTGCTGGTCGGCAGCCTGTTCGACGAACAAGGCAAGGACCTGAGCGCCGAACCGCTGGAAAAGCTGGTGTATGCGCCGATGAGCAAGGAAATCTGGGCGAAGATGGAGAAAACCGCGTGGATTGCCGACGGCAAGGCCGATGCGCCACGCAAGGTGTACCTGTTCAGCGACCCCAACTGCCCGTACTGCAATATGTTCTGGGAACAGGCACGGCCCTGGGTGGAATCGGGCAAGGTGCAGTTGCGCCACATCATGGTCGGCATCATCCGCGAGGACAGCCCGGGCAAATCGGCAGCCCTGCTGGCGGCGAAAGACCCGGCCAAGGCATTGCAAGCGCATGAAAAAGCCGGCAAGGCCAGCAAGCTGAAGGCACTGGAGCAGGTGCCGGAGGCCGTGCAGCAGAAGCTGGCGGCGAACATGGCATTGATGGAAGAGATGGGGTTGCAGGCAACCCCGGCGATTTTCTATCAGGATGAACAGGGCAATTTGCAGAGCCAGCAAGGGGCACCTCGGCCAGAGATGCTTGGGAAGATTCTCGGTAAGCGCTGATCGCCGGTTGCCTGTACCGGCCTCTTCGCGGGCGTGCCCGCGAAGAGGCCAGTACAGGCTAGCCAATCACTTTAGAGCCCCTCAAGCTCAGCCATCAGGTCACTAAGCCGGTCGACCTTGTCGTCATCCAGCGCACTGCCCTGAAGCCCCTGCACATACTCGGCCAGCTCCTCCACCGTGCTGCACTCGAACATCGCCCGCAGTGGCACGTTCAGTTGCAGCTGTTTCTGCACCCGCGAGGCAATTTGCGTGGCCAGCAACGAATGCCCGCCCAACTCGAAGAAGTTGTCGTGCACCCCCACCCGTTCGGCCTTGAGCACATCGGCCCAGATACCGGCCAACACTTCCTCCAGCGCGTTGCGCGGCGCCTGATAGGCCTGGCTGTGCTGGCCGCCGATGTCGATGGCTGGCAACGCCTTGCGGTCGAGCTTGCCATTGGCGTTGTGCGGCAGGTGGTCGAACCAGCCCCAGTGCAGCGGCACCATGTATTCCGGCAACTCGGCACGCAGGCGTTGCTTTACCTGCTCCAGCAACCCGGCGTCAGCGGCGATACCCTGGTGGGCCACGAGGTAACCGACCAGATGCTTGCCATTGACGCCTTCCTGCACGCCCACCGCAGCGTCGCGGATTTCTGCCTGTTCGTGCAGGCGCGCTTCGATCTCGCCCAGCTCGATGCGGTAACCGCGAATCTTCACCTGGTGGTCGATGCGCCCGACGTATTCCAGCACACCGTCCGGGCGCTGCCGAGCCAGATCGCCGGTGCGGTACAGGCGCTCGCCCGGCGATCCGAAAGGATGAGGAATGAACGCCAAGGCCGTGCGCACCGGGTCGCCGACATAACCACGGCCCACGCCAGTCCCTGCAACACACAGCTCGCCCACCGCACCCAGCGGCACCAGCGCCTGGTCTTCGCCGAACAGGTACAGGCGGTTGTTGTCGGTCGGTGTGCCGATAGGCAGGTAGCTGCCTTGGGTTGACGCAGCATCGACACGGAAGAACGCCACGTCATCGGAACATTCTGCCGGCCCGTAGGCATTGACCAGGCCAATGTGCGGGTAGCGTTGCAGCCACTGCGCCGCCAGCTCCGGCGGCATGGCTTCGCCGGTCGGCAGCATCCAGCGCAGGCCGTCGAGGGCCTGGTGGTCGTTGGCCAGCATGCCTTGAATCAGCGATGGCACGCTTTCCAGCACGGTGATGCCGGTCGCCTGCACATGTGCCAGCAGGCCCTGCGGGTCATGGGCGATGGCGTTCGGCACAATCTCCACCTTGGCCCCGAACAACGGTGCAGCGAGGAACTGCCACACCGAAATATCGAAGCTCTGCGAGGCAGTCTGGGCGATCACGTCCTGCTCGCTCAGCGCCAGGTACGGCACCTTGCTCAGCTGGTTGTTGAGCATGCCGCGCTGCTCCACCATCACCCCTTTTGGCAGGCCGGTGGAGCCTGAGGTGTAGATCACATAGGCCAGGTTGTCCGGGCCACTGTGAATGCCAGGGTTATGGCTGGCAACCGGGCTTGCCTGGATGTCTTCCCACACCAGCAACTGTGGCCGTAGCGCAGCCTCCAGTTCGCCCAGCAACTGCCGGCCTTGCTCGGCACAGGCCGCGCTACACACCAGCACCGGGGTACGACTGAGCTGGATGATGCTTTGCAGGCGCGCCGCCGGCAGGCCCGGGTCCAGTGGCAGGTAGCCCGCACCGGCCTTGAAGCTGCCGACGATCATGCCCAACAGCGGCAAACCGCGCTCGGCCAGCAGTGCCACCGGCTGGTCCACCTTCACGCCTGCCGCGACCAAGGCGTGGCCCAGGCGGTTGGCCGCCAAGTTCAGCCCGGCGTAGTCGTAAGACGCTTCCAGGCAGCGGGCGACGGTACGTTCCGGGTGCGCAGCCACCTGTGCTTCGAACTGCGCGATGTAGCTCTGCTCCAGCGGATAAGCCCGCTCAGTGCGGTTGCAGTCCTCCAGCAGGAAGCGCTGTTCTTCTGCACCCAGCAGCGGCAGTTCGCTGACCTCGCCGTCGAAGCCTTGCACCAGCGCCAGCAGCAGGCGCTTGAACTCGGCCAGCAAGCGCTCGACGGTTGGGAAGTCGAAGTAGCGCTGGTCGAACGACAGGTGCAGGCCAAGGTCGTCGCCCGGGTAGCACACCGCCGTCAGCGGGAAGTTGGTGTGGGTACGGCCCGAATCGGAACTGGCATTCAGGTGCTGGGCATGATCGAGCACGGCGGTTTCCACCGGGGCGTTCTCGAACACGAACAGGCTGTCGAACAGCGGCTGGCCTTTAGGCAGCTCGCTGCACTCCTGAATCGCCACCAGCGGCAGGTATTCGTACTCGCGCAGCTCCATGTTGCTTTGCAGCAGGCCTTGCAGCCACTGGCGCACACTGCGGCGCTCACCGGCTACCGGCAACTGCACGCGTAAGGCAACGCTGTTGATGAACAGGCCGACGGTGCGCTGCATCTGCGGCATGCTCACCGGGCGCCCGGCCACGGTCACGCCAAAGGCCACATCGCGGTCGCCGCTGTAACGCGCCAGCACCAAGGCCCAGGCCGCCTGGGCGAAGGTGTTGACGGTGAGCTGGTGGGCCTGGGCCAGTTCGCGCAGGCGCACGCCATCACTGACGTCAAGGCGGGTGTAGCAATCACCCACCACCATGCCGCTGCCGGCGTGGTCATGGCGCAGCGGGCGGTCACTCGGGATGGCAGTGGCGCGCTCGAAACCGGCCAGGTTCGCCTGCCACCAGGCGCGTGCGTCGTCCAGGCCCTGGCGTTGCAGCCAGCCGATGTAGTCGCGGTAACGTGGCGGCACCGGTAGCTGGGCCTGACGGCCTTCGCCAAGGGCCTGGTACACCTCGAAGAAGTCGTTCATCAACAGCGAGCGGCACCAGGCATCGATCAGGATGTGGTGGTTGCTCATCATGAACCAGTAGCGCTCGTCGGCCACGCGCACCAGGCGCAGGTGGAACGGCGCCTCACTGAGCAGGGCGAACCCGGCCTCACGCTCCTGCTTGTGCAGGGCTTGCAGGCGCTGCTCCTGAGCATCGTCCGCGAGACCGCGCCAGTCCTGATAGTCCACCGCCAGGCTGCCCGGCTTGTGGATGATCTGCAGCATCGCCTCGCCACTGTTCCAGCTGAACGATGCGCGCAACGCTTCATGGCGTGCCACCACGGCCTGCCAGGCCTGGGCGAAACGCGCGGGGTCCAGGGCGCTGTTGATGCGGTAGCGGTCCTGCATGTAGTACAGGCCCGTGCCGGGCTCCAGCAGGGTGTGCAGCAGCATGCCTTCCTGCATTGGCGTCAGCGGGTAGACGTCTTCGATCTGTGCCGCTGGCACGGGCAGCGCATCGATCTGCTCCTGGCTAAGGTGTGCCAGCGGGAAGTCCGACGGAGTGAAGCTGCCGTTGCCATCGGCCAGGCAATGGGCGACCAGCGCCAGCAGTTCCTGGCGGTAGGCTTCGGCCAAGGCAGCGATGGTGCGCTCGTCGTAGCGCTCGGCACTGAACGTCCAGCGCAGTTGCAAGGCACCGCCATACACCTGGCCATCGACGCTCAACCCGTTGGGCAGCGGAGCATCGAGGTCATGCGCCAAGCCGGCCGGGGCTTCCAGCGGCTGGAACAGCGCCGCGCGGTCGAACTGCTGGTCGAACTGGCCCAGGTAGTTGAAGGTGATGCGCGCCTGCGGCAAGGCCGCCATCGGCTCGCGCACTTGCGGGTCGGCCAGGTAGCGCAGCACGCCATAGCCCAGGCCTTTGTGCGGCACCTGGCGCAGTTGTTCCTTGATGCGCTTGATCGAACCGGCCCGCGCCGCATCGTCCTCGCCTGACTGTGGGCGCAGGCTGAGCGGATACGCGTTGGTGAACCAGCCGACGCTGCGGGTCAGGTCCATGTCTTCGAACAACCCGTCACGGCCATGGCCTTCGAGCTGCACCAGAACCTCCTCATCGCCGCTCCAGCGGCACAAGGTTCGCGCCAGCGCCGTCAGCAGCAGGTCGTTGACCTGGGTGTGGTAGGCCGCCGGAGCCTGTTGCAGCAGTTGCCGAGTCTGCTCCACATCCAGGCCGATGGCCAGGGTGCGGGCGTGGCGGTGCAGGTTGCCACCTTGCGGGTGATCGCACGGCAACTCGCGGCGCACGCCACCCAACTGGCCTTGCCACCAGCCCAGTTCGTCACGCAGCGAATCGCTGCCCGCGTAGCTGGCCAGGCGCGCGGCCCAGTCGCCCATGGCGTGGGTCTTGGCCGGCAGCGGCTGGCCACGGTACAACGCCTGCAGGTCTTCAAGCAGCACCCGCCAGGACACGCCATCGACCACTAGGTGATGAATCGCCAGCAACAGGCGCTGGCTGCCCTGCCCGTCACGCACCAGCAAGGCACGCAGCAGCGGGCCCTGTTGCAGGTCGAGGCTACGCTGCAAATCGGTGTATAGCGCCTGGCAATCGGCGAAGTCGGCGACAGTGGCGGTCCACAGCAGTTGCTCGGCGGCTGGCTGGGCATACTCGGCCTGCCAGCGGCCATGGGCCTCGCTGAAACGCAGGCGCAAGCTGTCGTGGTGCTGGACCAGTGCGGCCAAGGCCTGCGCCAGCGCAGCCTCATCCAGCGGCTGACGCGCTTCCAGCAACACCGCCTGGTTCCAGTGCTGCGGCTGCGGCACCTCGCTGTCGAAGAACCAGTGCTGGATCGGCGTCAGGCCGACCTGGCCCTGGCGCTCGCCCTGTTCGATGGTGCTGGCAGCTTCGCTGCGCTGAACCACCTCAGCCAAGATCTGGATGGTCTGGTGCTGGAAAAGGTCGCGCGGGGTGAATTGCAAGCCGGCCTGACGGGCCCGGCTGACCACCTGAATCGACAGGATCGAGTCGCCGCCCAGTTCGAAGAAGTTGTCTTGCACGCCAACCTGGGCAACATTGAGCACATCGCGCCAGATCTGCGCGAGTTGCGCCTCCACTTCGTTGCCGGGGGCTTGGTATTGCTGGCGGGCCTGCTCCAGATCGGGCAGCGGCAAGGCACGGCGGTCGAGCTTGCCGTTACCCATCAGCGGCAGGCTTTCGAGCAGCACCAGGTGCGCAGGCACCATGAAGTCCGGCAGGTGCTGGCGGGCATCAGCCTTTACTGCTTCGCGCAACAGGCTTTGCGCCTCGCTACCGGCAGCGGCCTGCTTGCACACCAGGTAACCCACCAGCTGCTTGCCACCAGGCAGGTCGAGGGCCAGCACCACAGCCTCTTCGACGTCGGCATGCGCCTGCAGGCGGCTTTCGATTTCGCCCAACTCGATGCGGAAGCCGCGAATCTTCACCTGCTGGTCGGCACGGCCGACGTATTCCACCAGGCCATCCGTGCCCAGGCGCACCAGGTCGCCGGTGCGGTACAGGCGCCCGCCTTCAGTGCTGAACGGGTCGGCGACGAAGCGCTCGGCGCTGAGGCCCGGGCGGTCGTGGTAGCCCTGGGCCAAGCCGGCACCGCCGACATACAGTTCGCCAATGCCGCCCTGTGGCAGCAAGGCCAGATCTTCGTCGAGGATGTAGGCCGTGCGGCTACCGATGACGCGGCCGATCGGCACGCTGCCCAGCTCTGCCTGCAGCGTTTCTGGCGCCAGGCAGGCCAGCGGCATGACCACGGTTTCGGTCGGGCCGTAGGCGTTGAAGAACTGCTGCGGCGCAAAGGCCTGGCGAATACGCTGCAGGTGCTCGCCAGTCAGCGCTTCGCCACCGGTAATCACCAGGCGCACCGGCAGTTGTTCGCCTTGCCCGCCCAGGTATTGGGCCAACTGGCTGCCATAGCTGGGGGTAAAGCCCAGAATGCTTACCTGCTGATCACGTACCAGCTGGCAGATCTCTTCGGCGCCCCACTGCCCCTGAGCGCGCAGCACCACGCGGGCACCGCATAGCAGCGGCACCCACAGGCGCTCGCTGGCCGCGTCGAAGTTGATCGAATAGAAATGCAGCTCGCAGTCATCGCTGCGCATGCCGAATGCGGCGATCACCGCCTGGCAATGCATGGCGAACTCGCCGTGGCTGACCACCACGCCCTTGGGCTTGCCGGTGGAGCCGGAGGTGTAGATCAGGTAGGCCTGGTGCTGCGGCAGGCTGAGGTTGTTTAGCGGTGCATCGCTGTAGGCCGAAAGGCTGGCGGCATCGTCTTCCAGGCTCCAGCGGGCCACGCCTTCGGGCAGGTCGCCCAGGGTTTGCAGCAGCTCGCGCTGGCTGATCAGCAAGCCAATGCGGCTGTCCTCGATCATGTAGCGCAGGCGGTCGAGCGGGTACTCTGGGTCCAGCGGCACATAGGCGCCCCCCGCCTTGAGGATGGCCAGCAGGCCGACGACCATTTCCAGCGAGCGTTCCAGCGCCAGGCCCACGCGTACCTGCGGGCCGACACCACGCTCACGCAGGGCGCGGGCCAGGCGGTTGGCCTGCTGGTCGAGCTCGGCGTAGGTCATGTGCTGGCCGGCGAAGGTCAGCGCACCCGCCTGTGGCGTGCGGGCCGCCTGGGTGGCGAACAGGCCATGCAGCGTGTGGTCAAGGTCGAAGTCCTGCTCACCCTGCAACTGGCCCACCAACACCTGCTGCTCGGCGCTGCTCAGCATCGGCAGCTCGCACAGGCGCTGTTGCGGGTTGTCCAGCAGACCGACCAACAGTTGTTGCCAGTGCTCGGCCATGCGTGCGATGCGTGGCTCTTCGAACAGGTCGCGGCTGTAGGTCAGGCAGCAGCCCAGGCGGCCGTCGAGGTCGGTCACTTCCAGGTACAGGTCGAACTTGGTGGCGCTGGCGTCGTTGACCAGGTAATCCACCTGCATGCCGGCCAGCGTACGGCTTTGCTGGAAGGCCCAGCGCTGCACGTTGCACATCACCTGGAACAGCGGGTTGTAGGCACTGCTGCGCGGTGGCTGCAAGGCCTCGACCAGCTGGTCGAACGGCAGGTCCTGGTGCGACTGGCCTTCGATGGCGGCCTGGCGCATCTGCTCCAGCAGGTCGCTGGCGGTCATCTGCCCGTCCAGCTCGCAACGCAGCACCTGGGTGTTGAGGAAGGCGCCAATCAGGCCTTCGCTTTCCGGGCGAATGCGGTTGGCCACCGGCGCGCCGATGCGCAGGTCTCGCTGGCCACTGTAGCGGTGCAGCAAGGCGGCCAGGGTGGCGGTCATGGTCATGAACAGGGTCAGGCCGCGCTGGCTGTTGAAGGCATGCACGCGAGCGACCAATGCTGGGTCGAGCTCGAAGCGGTACAGCTCGCCACGGTGGCTCTGCACGGCCGGGCGCGGGCGGTCGGCGGGCAATGCCAGCACCGGGTGTTCGTCGCCCAGACGGGCCTTCCAGTAATCCAGCTGGCGGGCACCCTCGCCGCTTTCCAGCCACTGCCGTTGCCACACGCTGTAGTCCAGGTATTGCACCGGCAGCGGCGCCAGCGGCGATTCGCGGTCATCGACAAAGGCCTCGTACAGCTCGCCCAGTTCGCGGGCGAAAATGTCCATGGCCCAGCCTTCGGTGACGATGTGGTGCAGGGTCAGCACGAAGAAGTGCTCACGCTCCTGGGTCTTGACCAGGCAGGCGCGCAGCAGCGGGCCACGCTCCAGGTCGAACGGCTGGTGCGCCTGGTCGTCGGCCAGTTGTTGCAGGCGTTGCTGGCGGGTATCGGCGGGCAAGGCGCTGAAGTCTTGCCAGTCCAGCTGCAGGCCGCTGTCTTCGGCCACGCACTGGTACGGCACACCGTCGATGCTGGGGAACGTGGTGCGCAGGGTTTCATGGCGCACGATCAGCGCCTGCAGTGCACGCTCGAAGGCGTCTACATGCAGGGTGCCGCGCAGGCGCGCCATGCCGCCGACGTTGTAGGCCGGGCTGTCCGGCTCCATTTGCCAGAGGAACCACATGCGCTGCTGCGAATACGACAACGGCACGGCCCGGCTGCGGTCGACACGGGCGATTTCGCCTTGCAGGTTGCGCTCGCCGGCGGCGCGGATGCGTGCGATCTCGGCACAGAACGCGCCCAGCTCGCTGGCTTCGAACAAGGCCTTGAGTGGCAGTTCGACGTCACAAGCCTGGCGGCTGCGCGAGACGATCTGGGTGGCCAGCAGCGAATGCCCGCCCAGGGCGAAAAAGTCGTCCTGCAGGCCGACACGCGGCAGGTTCAGCACCTCACGCCAAATGGCAGCGACCTGCTGTTGCAGCTCGGTTTTTGGCTCGACGTGTTCGCGTTGCTGCCACACCGGGGCCGGCAGCGCCTTGCGGTCGACTTTGCCGCTGGGGCCCAGTGGCATCTGTGCCAGCGGGATGAGTTGCGCCGGCACCATGTAGGCGGGCAGTTGTTCAGCCAGCACCGCCAGCAACCCGGCGGGTTGGGCACTGCCGCTGTAGTAGCCGACCAGTTGCGCGCCGACAGCATCCTTGTGAATCAGTACCAGTGCCTGATCGACACCGGCCTGGGCCAGCAGGCAGGCCTGTACTTCCTCCGGCTCGACACGGAAGCCGCGCACCTTCACCTGCTGGTCGAGGCGACCGAGGTACTCCAGGGCCTCAAGCTGAACCTGCCAGCGGGCGCGGTCGCCGCTGCGGTACAGGCGTTCGCCATTGCCGTCGGCCTGGGGCACGAAGCGTTCGGCGGTAAGGCCGGGGCGGCCCAGATAGCCACGGGCCAGGCCTGCGCCACCGAGGTACAGCTCGCCCGGTACGCCGGGGGCCGTCAGTTCCAGCTCATCGTCCAGCACGCGGCACAGCACATTGCCCAACGGGCGGCCGATGGGCGAGCGCTCGCCATCGGCCACCTGGCAGTGCCAGTGGGTGACGTTGATGGCGGTTTCGGTCGGGCCATAGCGGTTGTGCAGTTGCACCTGTGGCAGCACTTGCAATACGCGGTCGCGCAAAGCGGCAGACAGCGCTTCGCCGCCCGAGAACACGCGGCGCAGGCTGTTGCAGGCGGCCACCTGCGGCTCCTGGACAAACACTTGCAACAGCGGCGGCACGAAGTGCAGCGTGGTCACACCATGGGCCTGTACCAGCGCAGCGATGCGCTGCGGGTCGCGGTGCTCGCCGGGGCCGGCCAGTATCAGCTTGCAACCGGTGACCAGCGGCCAGAAGCATTCCCATACCGATACATCGAAGCTGATCGGCGCCTTCTGCATCAGCACGTCGCTGTCATTCAGCGCATAGGTGGCCTGCATCCACTGCAAGCGTTCGGCCAGTGCCGCATGGGTGTTGCCCACGCCTTTGGGCTGGCCGGTGGAGCCGGAGGTGTAGATCACGTAGGCCAGGTTGTCGCCGTGCAGCTGCAGGCCTGGCGCGTGGCTGGGCCAGCTGTCCAGGTGCAACTGGTCGAGGGCGATGGCGCTGACGCCGTCGACCTGCGGCAACTTGCCCAGCAGGCTGCTGTGGCTCAGCAGCAGGCCGGCGTTGCAGTCGGTGAGCATGTAGGCCAGGCGTTCGGTCGGGTAATCGACATCCAGCGGCACGTAGGCGCCGCCCGCCTTGAGGATGGCCAGCAGGCCAACCAGCAACTGCGGCGAACGCTCGATGGCAATGGCGACGCAGGTGTCGGGGCCGACGCCTTTGTCACGCAGGTAATGGGCCAGGCGGTTGGCCTGCTGGTGCAGTTCGGCGTAGTCGAGGCTGCCGCCGTCCCAGACCAGCGCTGTGCGCTGCGGGGTCAGGCGGGCCTGTTCGTTAAGCTGCTCGACCAGCAGCCGTTGCGGCGCGATGGCCGGCGCCTGGCCCCAGCTCAGCAGCTGCGCTCGGCCAGCCTCGTCCAGCAATTGCACCTCACCCAAGGCCCGCTGTGGCGCGGCACTCACTTGCTCCAGCAGCGTCAGCAAGTGATGGGCCAGGCGTTTGACGGTGCTGGTGTCGAACAGCTCGCCCGCATAGTCGAAGGCCAGGCTCAGGCGGCCCTGGTGGTCTTCTTCACTGTGCAGCTGCAAGTCGAATTTGGCTTCGCGGCTGTGCCACGGCAGCTCCTCGGCCAACAGACCCGGCAGGCGGCGCAAGGCCGACAGGTCGCGCTGCTGGTGGTTGAACATGACCTGGAACAGGCCTTGTTCGCGCGCTTCGGGCAGGGCTTCGACCAGCTGTTCGAACGGCAAGTCCTGGTTGGCCTGGGCCTCCAGGGTGGCTTGGCGCACCTGGGCCAGCAGCTGCGTGAACGGCAGGCGGCCATCGAGCTGTGCGCGCAGCACCTGGGTGTTGATGAAGAAGCCGACCAGGCCTTGGGTTTCCAGGCGCGGGCGGTTGGCGTTGGGCACGCCGACGCGGATGTCGGCCTGGCCACTGTAGCGGTGCAGCAGCGCCTGCCAGCCGGCCAGCAGGACCATGAACAGGCTGGCCTGCTGTTCGCGGGCCAGGCCTTTGAGTGCTTCGGTGAGCTTGGCCGGCACCTTCAGATTGAAACGTGAAGCACTGTGCTCGCGCTGGCTGGCGCGGGGGTGGTCGGTGCACAGGTCAAGCGCCGGCAGGTCGCCGCCCAACTGTACCTTCCAGTACTGCAATTGGCGTTCGGCTTCACCGTCGGCCAGCCATTGTCGCTGCCAGGTGCCATAGTCGGCGTAACCCAGGGTCAGCGGCGCCAGGTTGGCCTCCCGGCCCTGGCAGCAGGCGGCGTACAGCCTGGCGAATTCATCCAGCAAGATGTTCAGCGACCAGCCGTCGGCGACAATGTGGTGCAAGGTCACCCACAGCTGGTGGTCTTCATCGTCCAGCCGGGCCAGGGTCACGCGCAGAAGCGGGCCCTGGGTCAGGTCGAACGGCTGGCGGGCTTCGGCTTCACGCTGGGCGCTGACCTGCTCGGCGGACTGGCCTTCGAGGTCCAGGCGGTGCAGGCTGAACGGCTGTTGCGCCAGGATGCGCTGCAGGGCCTGGCCGTCTTCTTCACTGAAGACGGTGCGCAGGGATTCGTGGCGTGCCACCAGCGCCTGGAAGGCAGCCTCCAGCGCGCTTTCGTCCAGCTCGCCACGCAGCTGCAGGCCGGCCGGAATGTTGTAGGCCGCCGATTGTGGCGCCAACTGCCACATCAGCCATAAGCGGTTTTGCGCCAGCGACTGGGGCAAGGCCTGGCCGCGTTCCAGCGTTGCGATAGTGGCGGTTTCGGCAGCGCCCTGCGCGATGACCGACGCCACAGCGCTACTGTAATCGGCCAGCACCGGCGCTTCGAACAGGGTGCGCAGGCTCAGGTTGATACCCAGCTCATCGGCCAGTCGGGCGGTGGCCTGGGTGGCGGCGATGGAGTTGCCGCCCAGCAGCAGGAAGTGGTCGTCGGCCGCAATCGCCTCGACCTTGAGGATGTCGCGCCACACCGCAGCGATGCGTGCCTGCAGTTCATCGGCAGCACCCGCGCCCGTAGCGGCTTCGCTCACATCCGGGAAGCGGGCATAGCAGTCCAGGCTGCCATCGCCCATGCGCAGGCGGCAGGCCGAGCGCTGCAGCTTGCCGCTGGAGGTCTTGGGCAGCGCGCCGGGGTTCAGTAGCAGGACCACGGCCGGGGCCTGGCGGCAGGCATCGGCGATTACCTGGCGCAGGGTCTTGATCAGGTCTTGAGGCTTGATTGCCTTTTGCACGTTGCGGCTTATCTCCACCGCCACGCCGATGCCCTCCTCGCCCTGATGCTCGACGGCGAACACGGCCACCCGCCCTTTGCGCAATACTTCAACTTCACGCTCGAGGGTTTTCTCCAGGTCCTGCGGGTAGAGGTTCTGCCCACGCACGATCAGCATGTCTTTCAGGCGCCCGGTGACGAACACCTCGCCCTCGCGCATGAAGCCCAGGTCGCCGGTGCGCAGCCAGGTCTGGCCGTCCATTTCGACAAAAGTGCGTGCGCTGGCTTCGGGGTTGCGCCAGTAACCCAAGGCGATGCTTGGGCCACCCGCCCAGATTTCACCCACCTGGTTGTCGCCCAGTACCTGCAGCTGCTGCGGCTCGACAATGCGCACGGCGTGCCCAGGCTGCGGGTAGCCGCAGCTCATCAGCACGCTGCCCTGGCCCGGCTGGGCACGGTTGGCGGCGAAGGCTTCGGCGTCCAGCTCCAGCGCGGCGATACCCTGGCCGCGGCGGCTGCCGCTGACGAACAGGGTGGCTTCGGCCAGGCCGTAGCTGGCGAAGAAACTGGACGCATCGAAACCGCAGGCCTGGAACTTGTCGGCGAAGGTGGCCAGGCTATCCTGGCGGATCGGTTCGGAGCCGGAATAGGCCACGCGCCAGCGGCTAAGGTCTAGCCCGGCCAACGCGGCCTCGCTGACCCGTTCGCTGCACAGGCGGTAGGCAAAGTCGGGGCCACCGCTGATGGTGCCGCCGTACTCGCTGATGGCCTGCAACCAGCGCAGTGGCCGGGCCAGGAAGTAGCCAGGCGACATCAGCACACACGGCACTCCGCTGAAGATGGGTTGCAACAGGCCGCCGATCAGGCCCATGTCGTGGTACAGCGGCAACCAGCTGACGATCACGTCGTCGGGGTTGAGATCGATGCCGAAGCCTTGGCGAATCAACTGCTCGTTGGCCACCAGGTTGCCATGGCTGACTTGCACGCCCTTGGGCAACGCGGTGGAGCCGGAGGTGTATTGCAGAAAGGCGATGTCATCGCCTTTCAGCGTAGGTTCGCGCCAGTTCGCGGCCAACGCCGGGTCCAGGCTATCCACTGCCAGCAGCTCAGGGCCGTTGTCCGCTGCCAGGGCTTCCAGGCCCTGCAGGTTGCCGTGCAGTGCCGCCACGGTCAGCAACAGACGTGGCTCGGCGTCATCGATGATCGACAGCAAACGCTCCTGGTGGTGCTGGCGCGCGGACTCTGGCGGATACGCCGGTACCGCGATCACGCCGGCATACAGGCAGCCGAAGAACGCTGCCACGTAGTCCGGGCCGCTGGGGAACAACAGCACCGCACGGTCGCCGAAGCCGGCACGGGCCTGCAAGGCGGCGGCGATGGTGCGGGCGCGCTGATCGAGGTCCCGATAGCTGAGCACGGCCTGCTCGCCGGGGGCGTCGGCCAGAAAGCGCAAGGCGACCTTGTCCGGGGTCTGGGCGGCGCGTTGCGCCAGGGCCTGGACCAGCGAGAGCGGGAGTTCGAAGGCGTCCGTCATGGGGTGTTCCTGCCAGTGTCTGGGTGGGGCGGGCCGGCTGCGGCGCGAACGTGGGCGGGCAGCGAATGGCGACCAAGGATGTACACAGGGGAACGGATGGGCAGGGGCAGAAATTAACGGGTCATGTCTTGAGAGGTGTGACGCCTGGGAGATCGAGCGCCGCCCGCGCGGCGCATCGCCGGCAAGCCGCCTCCCACATTTGTTTCGGGCCAGTTATTCCTGAGACAGAGACGCGCGGCCTTAGAACTGAAAAATACAGATACTAATTAAGTTTCGCATTTGACAATCATTATCATTATGAATAGCTTGTCGCACGTCGTAGGAAGCTTCCCAGCCTTGGGTGCCTCCTTTCCCCTCTGTGACAAGGTGATTTCCATGGCGGAACAACTATCCACAAGTAAGTGCGATTCACCATTACTGCAGGCCTTCGTCGACAACCGCAGCATCCTGGTCAAGATCGCTGCGCGCATTACCGGCTGCCGCTCGCGCGCCGAAGATGTGGTGCAGGACGCCTTCTTCCGGCTCAGCGCCGCCCCGCAGATCACATCGTCGTTCAAGGCGCAGCTCAGCTACCTGTTCCAGATCGTGCGCAACCTGGCGATCGACCATTACCGCAAGCAGGCGATGGAGCTGAAATACTCCGGCAGCGAGGAGGAAGGCCTGAATGTGGTCATCCAGAACGCCTCGCCCGAAGCCACGCACATCAACCTCGCTGCGCTGGATGACATTGCCGAGGCACTGAACGAGCTGCCGCAGCGCACCCGCTACGCCTTCGAGATGTACCGCTTGCACGGCGTGCCGCAGAAGGACATCGCCAAGGAGCTGGGCGTGTCGCCGACACTGGTCAACTTCATGATCCGTGATGCACTGGTGCATTGCCGCAAGACGGCCAATCGCCAAGGTTGATCTTATGGGGCCGCTAAGCGGCCCCATGACCCTCAAGCCAATCTGCAGCGATCGAAGAAGCGCTCCCGCCCCAGAATCATCAACGCCGCCCGCTTGTGCGGGAAGTCGAACTCCTTGTCGCAATGGAAGCACTGGTCCTGCATGTAGCCGATCATCTTGCCGTTGTCGGCACGCGGCTCGGCCACCACCCGTTGGGTACGCGGGTCATCCAGAAACAGGTAGTGCACCAGCGCCGACAGCCAGCTGGCGACCTTGTGTGGCCCGCGATGGCTCTCTTCCCCTACCAGCATGTGGATGCCACGGTCGTAATCATCGGCCGGGTAAAACGGTGCAATACGGTCTTCCTTGGCCCAGTACGCCTCGAAGTAGGCAAACGGCTCATCATCGAAGCAGCCGATCAGCGTCAGGGTGTGCGGGTCGGCTTCGAGTTTGTCCAGGTATTCGCGGTGCTGCGCCAGCGTACCGCCCTCCTGCCAGAACGCCTCTACCCGTGGGTTGTTCTGCCAGCGGTTGAAACGCTCCAGGTCGTGCTCGATCTCAAGGGTGCGCAACGACACCCAGCTTCCCAGGCGCGCATCGAAGCGCCGGTACACCTCACCACGCGGCTTGGGTGCGCGGCGTGGGTGGCGTTTGCCGTTGCTGATCTGCATCTGCTGCGGGTACACCGCCGCCATCGACTCCCCCAGCCAAGGCTGTGGCAACTGCCAGAACAACGCCCGCTCGCACAGGTATTGGCCAGGCTGCTCGCCCACCCGCAGCAAACCACAGGCCAGCGCCTGAGGCTGTGGCTCGGGCAAGTGCCAGACCAGGCGCTGGCAGGCCGTGTCTCGAGACAGCAACCAGTAGCAGGCAGCCCACAAGGCCTGGTACGGGCGCTCGGGGCAAAGACGGTCCAGGTGAACATGCAAGGCGGCACCGGCCTCCAGGCGCACCTGGATCAACGGTCGGCCTTCAAGGGTAAGGCTCAGCCAGCCGCCCCCCTCCTCGGCACTGAGGTGGCGCCAGCGTGGCGGTGACGGGGGCTGCGAAGCGGCATCGAACGGCATGGGCTTGACTCACGAAAATGAAGAAAAGGCTCACTGCTGAGAACGTTGCCGTGGCGCGTGAATTTAGTCTTTCGGGGCCAAGACGGTGATACGGTAAGGCTCGAAGATCCGGGCCAGCTCACCGCTGTCACGCAGGTCTCGCAGCAGGCCGGCGAACGACTGCTGGCCGATAGGCGCCCCCGGGCGCAGCAAGGCGTAGTGGTGATACACCTGATCAATGCGCTGCGAGGGCACAAGCTGCGCCTTGCTGGCCGGGTTGCGCGCCATGAAGTCACTGAGGTAGGAGCGCGTGACCAGGGCGATGTCGGCGCGGCCGGCCTGCACCATCAGCAGGTTGCTGTCATGGGAGTAGGTCAGGGTCGCGTTGTACGCCTTGCGCAGGTAGTCCGGGTCGGGGTTGAAGCGGGCGAACGCGTAATGGTAGCCGTTGAACAAGGCCAGGCGTTTGCCGCGCAGGTCGTCGAAGTAATGCGGGTCACGGCCATTGGCCTGGCGGGCGACGAACACTTCGGCATCTTCCAGGCCCATGTCCACGGTCTGGTGGGCAATCTGCTCCCAGCCCCATTGCGGGTTCTCGAAAATGGCCATGTCGGTGCGGCCCTGCTGGAAGTCACCAAAACGCCGCTGGATGGACGTGGGCACCAGGACGAAGTGGTAAGCCTGTTGCAAGCGGTTGAGCGCGTCGACCAATTGCGGCAGCAGGCCGGTGTCGGCCCCCTGTTCGGGGCGCACCGTGTAAGGCGGGAAGTGCGCAGCGCCGATCTTCACCTCGACGGCATCTGCGGCCCATGCCGGCACCGCCAGCCAGTACACGGCCAGCAGCATCAGGGAGGACAGGGCCTTGAGGCCGGGCGCTGGAGTCAAGACGGACACTCATCACGGTTCATGCCTGGGTCCGTCTAAGCTAGGCGTTTTCCCTTGACGGCACAACTGCCGGTTCCCATCTTTGTGCCAAAGCAGGCGGCAAAATGCCATAGGGTGCCGTATGCCCCGACATTGGCTACGCTCTAGCAGGATCTGCAAGGGAGCCTGGTATGGGCCATTGGTTGGTGATCGACCTGGAAGCCACCACCGACGATGGTGGGTGGCCGGTCACAGAGATGGAAATCATTGAAATCGGCGCAAGCCTGGTCACCCGCGAAGGCCGCGAGGTTGACCACTTCCAGCGTTTTGTGCGGCCACGGCGGCGTCCGCAGCTTACCCCGTTCTGCCGTGAGCTGACGCACATCAGCCAGGCCAGCGTGGACGGCGCCGCACCGTTTCACGAGGTGTGGGCAAGCTTCGAGCGCTGGCTCGGGCACCACCGTGGGCAGCTTCAGGCCTGGGTCAGCTGGGGCGACTACGACCGCCAGCAACTGCACCAGGAATGGCAGCAGCACGGGCTCGACAGCCTGCTGCGCACCCTGCCGCACATCAACCTCAAACAACGCTTTGCCAAAGCCCGTCACCTGCAACGCCCCACGGGTTTAAACGGGGCCTTGCAACTGGCCGGCATGCACTTTTGCGGGCAGCAGCACAGGGCGCTGGAAGACGCGCGCAATACGGCGCGGTTGCTGCCGCTGACGCTCCCCGCCAATGGCCCCTGAAAGCAGATGACGCAGGCAATGGGCTTGGGCATACTGGCCAGCCATTTTTCATCACCCTGTTCAGGAGTCGCCCATGTTCCAGGTCAACGAGTACTTCAACGGCACCGTCAAGTCGATCGCATTCACGGGCGAAGAAGGCCCGGCCACTGTCGGCGTGATGGCCCCGGGCGAATACGAGTTCGGTACCGCCAAACGCGAGATCATGCATGTGGTGTCGGGTGCGCTGACCGTGAAGCTGCCAGGCAGCGACAACTGGGAAACCTTCAAGGCGGGCGACAAGTTCAATGTACCGGCTGACAGCAAGTTCCAGCTGCAGGTGAAAGTGGATACCGCTTACCTGTGCGAGTACCGCGACTAAGCGGTAGCCCGTTCCGGCCTCTTCGCGGGCTCGCCCGCGAAGAATCCAGCACTAACCCTTCAGGAATGCCGCAACCTTTTCAGCCGCCGTCTGCAAATGCTGCTCATGGCTGAACCCCGAAGCCTTCAACGGCTTCAGGTCATGGTCCCCCGCCACTAGCCAGCTCACTTCGATCGACGGCGACAACGCATACCCTGCCACCGCCTCACGGTTGCCCAGCGCATCGCGCTCGCCCTGCACGATCAACGTCGGTGTTTTCAACCCGGTCAGGTGCTCCACGCGCGGCTTCTCAGGTTTACCCACAGCGTAAAAGGGATAGCCCAGGCACACCAGTGCATCCGCCCCCAATTCGTCGGCCAGCAGGCTGGCCATGCGCCCGCCCATGGACTTGCCACCCACCGCCAACCTGCCCGCGACCAAAGGTCGCACCTGCCGGTACACCTCGCGCCAGCATTCCAGTAACACCTTCTGCTGGTTCGGCGGCCGCTTGCCACCGGTAACCCTGCGCTCGGCCATGTACGGGAACTCGAAGCGCACGACCGCCACCCCAAGCGCCGCAAGCCTTTGCGCCATTTCGTCCATGAACCCGCTGTCCATCGGCGCACCTGCGCCGTGGGCCAGGATCAGGCAGCCCTTGTAGCCGTCCTTACCCTGAACCTGTGGAGGATCGCAGCGCAAGCCTGGGACATTTCCGACCTTCGCCCATTGATCCCCGTCAATACCGGCACTTTGCCCATTAATCATGCTTGCCTCGCTGTAAAGCCTGCCAAATAACCGTGGATGGGAACCCATACATGAACACAACCAGCAGTACCGCCTATAACTACAAGGTGGTCCGCCAATTCGCCATCATGACGGTGGTGTGGGGAATCGTCGGGATGGGGCTCGGCGTCTTCATCGCCGCCCAGCTCGCCTGGCCTTCCCTCAACTTCGACCTCCCCTGGACCAGCTTCGGCCGCCTGCGCCCCCTGCATACCAATGCGGTGATCTTCGCTTTCGGCGGCTGCGCGCTGTTCGCCACCTCCTATTATTCGGTGCAACGCACCTGCCAGACCACCCTGTTCGCACCGGGCCTGGCCGCGTTCACCTTCTGGGGCTGGCAACTGGTGATCCTGTTGGCGGCCATCAGCCTGCCGCTGGGCTACACCAGCTCCAAGGAATACGCCGAACTGGAATGGCCGATCGACATCCTGATCACCATCGTCTGGGTGGCCTACGCCATCGTGTTCTTCGGCACGCTGATGAAGCGCAACACCAAACACATCTACGTGGGTAACTGGTTCTTCGGGGCCTTCATCCTGACCGTGGCGCTGCTGCACATCGTCAACAACCTGGAACTGCCAGTCAGCCTGACCAAGTCGTATTCGGTGTACGCCGGCGCTACCGATGCCATGGTGCAGTGGTGGTACGGCCACAACGCGGTAGGCTTCTTCCTGACTGCGGGCTTCCTGGGGATGATGTACTACTACGTGCCCAAGCAGGCCGAACGCCCGGTGTATTCCTATCGCCTGTCGATCGTGCACTTCTGGGCGCTAATCACACTGTACATCTGGGCCGGCCCGCACCACCTGCACTACACCGCCCTGCCCGACTGGGCGCAATCGCTGGGCATGGTGATGTCGCTGATCCTGCTGGCACCGAGCTGGGGCGGCATGATCAACGGCATGATGACCCTGTCGGGCGCCTGGCACAAACTGCGCAGCGACCCGATCCTGCGCTTTTTGGTGGTGTCCCTGGCGTTCTACGGCATGTCCACCTTCGAAGGCCCGATGATGGCCATCAAGACGGTCAACGCCCTGTCCCACTACACCGACTGGACCATCGGCCACGTGCACGCCGGCGCCCTCGGCTGGGTGGCGATGATCTCGATCGGCGCGCTGTACCACACCATCCCGAAAGTGTTCGGCAAAGAGCGCATGTACAGCCTCGGCCTGATCAACGCGCACTTCTGGCTGGCCACCATCGGCACCGTGCTGTACATCGCCTCGATGTGGGTCAACGGCATCGCCCAGGGCCTGATGTGGCGCGCGGTCAACAGCGACGGCACGCTCACGTACTCGTTCGTGGAAACCCTGGTGGCCAGCCACCCAGGCTTTGTCGTGCGCTTCGTCGGCGGCGCGATCTTCCTCAGCGGCATGTTCCTGATGGCCTGGAACACCTGGCGCACCGTGCGTTCGCCAGCGCTTGATGTCGCCCCTGCGAACGCCCAGTTGGCTTGAGGAGAAACGCCTGATGAAACATGAAGTCATCGAGAAAAACGTCGGCCTGATGGCCCTGCTGATGGTGTTCGCCGTCAGCATCGGCGGCCTGACCCAGATCGTCCCGCTGTTCTTCCAGGACGTCACCAACAAGCCGGTGGAAGGCATGAAGCCCTACACCGCGCTGCAGCTGGAAGGCCGCGATATCTACATCCGCGAAGGCTGCGTGGGCTGCCACTCGCAGATGATCCGCCCGTTCCGCGCCGAAACCGAGCGCTACGGCCACTACTCGGTAGCCGGTGAAAGCGTATGGGACCACCCGTTCCTGTGGGGCTCCAAGCGCACCGGGCCAGACCTGGCCCGCGTGGGCGGCCGCTACTCGGACGACTGGCACCGCGCGCACCTGTACAACCCCCGCAACGTGGTACCGGAGTCGAAGATGCCGTCGTACCCGTGGCTGGTCGCCCAGCAGGTCGACAACAGCCACACCGACACCAAGATGCGCACCCTGCGCACCCTGGGCGTGCCGTACTCCGACGACGACATTGCCGGCGCCCGCGACGCGGTCAAGGGCAAGACCGAGATGGACGCGCTGGTCGCCTACCTGCAGGTGCTCGGCACCGCGATCAAGAACAAGAGGTGAGTGCGATGGAACTGGACATCGGCATGATCCGCGGCCTGGGCACCCTGGTGGTGATGATCGCCTTCATCGGCCTCTCGCTGTGGGTATTCAACCGCCGCCGCGACCGTGATTTCGCCGAAGCGCGCCTGCTGCCCTTCGTCGACGACCGCCTGCCCCCTGCCGGGCAGGAACCTGCTGCAAAAAGGAGTAACGGGCAATGACCACCTTCTGGAGTACGTACATCAGCGTACTAACCATCGGTAGCCTGATTGGCCTGACCTGGCTGTTGCTCGCCACCCGCAAGGGCGAGAGCAAGCACACCACCGACCAGACCATGGGCCACAGCTTCGACGGCATCGAGGAGTACGACAACCCGCTGCCCAAGTGGTGGTTCTGGCTGTTCGTCGGCACCTTGGTGTTCTCGGTCGGCTACCTGATCCTCTACCCGGGCCTGGGCAACTGGAAAGGCATCTTGCCGGGTTATGAAAACGGCTGGACTGGCGCCAACGAATGGCAGAAGGAAATGGACAGGGCCGATGCCAGATTCGGCCCGATCTTCGCCAAGTACGCTGCCATGCCCGTGGAAGAAGTCGCCAAAGACCCGCAAGCGCTGAAAATGGGTGGCCGCCTGTTTGCCTCCAACTGCTCGGTGTGCCATGGCTCGGACGCCAAGGGTGCCTTCGGCTTCCCCAACCTCACCGACAAGGACTGGCGCTGGGGCGGCGATGCGGAAACCATCAAGGCGTCGATCATGAACGGCCGCCATGGTGTGATGCCGGCCTGGGCCGAGGTGATCGGCGAGCAGGGTGTGGCCGATGTGGCCGCGTACGTGCTGACCAGCATGGACGGCCGCACCCTGCCGGAAGGCGCCAAGGCCGACCCGGCCAAGGGCAAGGAGATCTTCGCCGGCAACTGCGTGGCCTGCCACGGACCGGAAGGCAAAGGCACTCCCGCCATGGGCGCGCCAGACCTGACCCACCCGCAGGCGTTCATCTATGGGTCGAGCTTTGCCCAGTTGCAGCAGACCATTCGTTATGGTCGCCAAGGGCAGATGCCGGCGCAGGCCGAGATCCAGGGCAACGACAAGGTGCACCTGCTGGCGGCTTATGTGTATAGCCTGTCGCAGGATGGCGCTGCTGAAACTGTGACCGCCAAATGAGTTCGCCGAGAGGGATTCGGCGCCTGTAAGACCGAG
>NZ_BCBJ01000119.1:0-43593 GCF_001320605.1 Pseudomonas sp. NBRC 111133
CACATTTTCTAGGCAACAACGCAGCTCAAAAAACAGACACGCCTTCGTCGCCAGGCAAATCGGGGCACATGCTATCTACCCTCAAGACCCCGATGAACCCCGCCGGAACCCTTGCGAATGCCTTATACATCACAGAAGCTCTCACACAACACACCCGCCATGCCTATGACTGCTCCGGCAGTTATGCACAAATTGAGCGGGTTTTTTATGCCTGGTCGCTTTGTGTGAGGCCATTCACCACGCCTGCAATCGGCATCTCTACGCAGCTTGCGCTGCCAAGCAACAAGGCAAAGGCGCAAACCTGACCACACATTCTGTGGAACTGGTCTGCGAAGGTTCGGACAGTCGCAAAGTGATGAAACTAACCACCACATGACAGACGGTCTTTTTATGGTCCATATTCGGTCTAAAATGGCTTCCACTGAACATGGAGCCAGTCCAATGCGAGTAGAAACGATCAGCTACCTGAAACGCCATGCTGCTGACCTGGACCTGGAAGAACCCATGGTCGTGACACAGAACGGTGTGCCTGCCTATGTGGTCGAGTCCTACGCGGATCGCAAGCAACGGGATGAAGCCATAGCCTTGGTGAAACTGCTCGCCATCGGTTCCCGTGAGTATGCTCAGGGCAAACACAGCTCGGCCGAAGACCTCAAGACTCGCCTTCTCAAGAAATTTTCTGAGGAGTAATGGGTAGCGCATGAGTAAGCCGACCATACGCTTCACCCATTCCGCCTCTCAGAGCATCGAAGATCAAGTCCACCATCTGGCCGTCTATCACGGTACCGCAGCGGCACTTGAGAAAATCACCACACTGGTCGACACCATTGAGCACCGGCTGGCTGCCGCGCCCGTGGGTTACCCGGTCAGCCCACAAGCGAGCGGGCTGGGTGTCATGCAGTATCGTGAGCTGAATGTCGACGGGTACAGGGTGTTCTACGAAGTGATCGAAACCGACAATGCCATTGCCGTGGGGTTGGTTCTCAGGCAAAAGCAGAGTGTTGAACAGGCATTGATTCGGTATTGCCTGATTTACCCATTACCTTGATGAATTGGGGCTGCAAGGCAGCCCCAGGCGGTGTTGATCAGAACGCCGTACTAACGGTCAGCGAAAGGTTACGCGGGTCACCATAAATCGCCCCCGCATAGAACCCGTACTGGGTGTAGTAGTGCTTGTCGAACAGGTTGTTGGCATTAACGCTGACACTGGTGTCGTCAGTCAGCTGGTACTTGGCCATGGCATTCCAGATGGCATAACCCGACCAGTTCACGTCGGCGGTACCGTTGCTCACGCCATTGGTGGGCTGCCCTGCCGGGCTGGAGATGGCGCGGATGTTGGTTTGCGCGGTCACACCGGCACCCAGGGTCAGGCGGTCGAGCGGGCCGCTGAGGCGGTAGGTGGTCGAGGCCTTGAACAGGTGCGACGGGTCGCTGCGGCCGTCACTGTCAACGCGGCGGAAGTGCAGGTAGGTGTAGCCGGCATACACGTTCCAGTTCGGAGTCAGGGCGCCCGCGACTTCCAGGTCGATACCGTCGGTTTCCTGGCCGGAGCCGGCCTTGTAGGCGTTGCCACCGGTCGGGGTGGTCAGGTCGCCGTCCAGCACCGCTTTGTTTTCCTGCTTGGTGCGGAAGTACGCCGCCGAGGCGTTCAGGCGGCCGTCGAACCACTCACCCTTGATACCGGTTTCGTAGCTTTGACCACGAATCGGCTCCACCTTACTGCCGCTGCTGGTTTCAGACGTCTGCGGCGTGAAGATGTCGGTGTAGCTGGCGTACAGCGAGTAGTTGTCGTTCAGGTCGTATACCGCCCCCAGGTAGGGGGTGACGATGCCGTTTTCTTCCTGGCTACTGCGTGCACCGGCCACGCTGCGGGTGACAGAGGAGTAGTTGCTGGTGCGCACGCCGACGATCACCGACAACGGGTCAGTGATGCTCAGGCGGGTGGCGGCGTACATGCCCTGCAAGCGGGTGGTGGTTTTGCTGTGGCGGCCGGTGCGTGAGGCGATGATGTCGTAGTCGTCGTCCACGCCGTTACGCCAGTCGGTCAGCGGGAAGCCGTTGTTGGCGCGGAACTGGCAACCCAATGCAGGCGCGCTGGCCATGCCGTCGCCAACCATGGTGCAGGTGTACTCCGGCGACCAGCCCACGGTGCGGCTGTCGTTGTAGCCGACCATCGCCTGGTGGGTGCGGCCGAACAGCTCGAACGGGCCGGACAGGTCGATCTGGGCCGACTGTTGGGTGGTGTCGCTGGAGCTGTGCAGGCCGTTGAGTACTGCGCCGCTGCCGTCCTGGTCCCAGTAGCCGCCATAGGTGCCGCGCCCGGCCGAGTTGACCTTGGCCAGGCCACGGTGGTTCAGGGCTTCGGTAGTGGCCTGGGCGGCTTTCAGGTCCAGCGTCCAGTCGTTGTCGAAGCGGTGTTCCAGCGAGCCGAACGCGGTGCGCGTGGTGTACTCGCCAAAGCTCCAGCTGGGTACCACGTTGGTGCTGCGTGGCAGGTCAGTCTTGCTGCCGTCGCGGTACCAGATCGGGATGTTCGCGCCCCAGCCGCCGCCCACCACCTTGTTGTACTCGTACTGGTAGCCGGCACCGAGGGTGGTGGCGTCGTCCAGGTCGAATTCGAAGTTGGCCAGCGCGGCGCGGGAACGCTCGGACTGGTTGTCGCGGAACGAATTGGCGTCCTGCTGGGTCATGACAAAGCGCGAACGCAGGCGGCCATCCTCGGACAGCGGCAGGTTCAGGTCGGCGCCCAGGCGGCGTTTGTCCCAACTGCCGTAGGTGGCGTAGGCGCTGCCGCCGAAAGTTTTGGTGGGGGCCTTGCGGATCAGGTTGACGGTGGCCGAAGGGTCGCCGGTGCCGCCCAGCAGGCCGTTGGCGCCGCGCACGATGTCGATGCGCTCGTACAGGTCCATGTTCAGCGCGTTGCCGCTGCCGCTGAAGTCGGAGCCGCCCTGGGTCTGCAGGCCATCCACCTTCCAGTTGCTGATCGAGTAACCACGGGCACGGTAGTCGGTACGCCCACCCACTTCGGACTTGTTGGCCGTTACACCCGGCGTGGTTTCCAGCGCTTGCTCGATGGTGTGGATGTCGCGGTCATCCATCTGCTGGCGGGTGATGGTGGTGACCGACTGCGGCGTCTGCCGTGGCGTCAGCGCCAGGCCGGTAGAGCTGCGGGTGCTTTCGACCGTGTAACCCAACTGGCCGGCATCGTCGGCGGGCAGCAGGGCGCTGTCTTCGATCTGCGTGGCGTCCAGTTCCAGGGGTTTACTGTCGGCCGCCATGGCACCACCGCTAATGGCGACGGCGACGAAGAAGGCCAGCGGCTTGATGCGGTTGCCGCTTCGGCTGATAGGGGTGAAGGATTGCGGGATGCTCATGGGATTCATTTGGGAAGGCTTCGTATTTGCAGATGATTTTTTGTTAGGATTCTAGGGATCGGCCCTCCGGGCTCCAGACCCGACATGTACGGGGATGTAATTGAACGTAACGAGCGCCACCGGCCCTCACCAAACAGGTGTTTTTCCGCATGAGCACGACCCTGCTGGTTGTCGACGATGACGACGAGATCCGCGAACTTCTTTGTGACTACCTGACAGATGCCGGCTACAACGTGCTGGCCGCTGCCGACGGCCAGCAAATGCGCGACCAGCTGGCCCGGCACAAGGTGGAGCTGGTGGTGCTAGACTTGATGCTGCCGGGCGAAGATGGCCTCAGCCTGTGCCGCCAACTGCAAGCGACGCCGGGGCTGGCAGTCATCATGCTGTCGGCCAAGGGCAGCACGCTGGACCGCATCATCGGCCTGGAAGTAGGCGCCGACGACTACCTGGCCAAGCCTTTCGAGCCCCGTGAGTTGATCGCCCGGATCAAGGCCGTGCTGCGGCGCCCGCAACGGCTGGAGCCCTCTGTCGAAGAGCCTGCCGTGGTGGATGCCCAAGTGTTCGCGGGCTTCCGCCTGGAACATGTGAAGCGCCTGCTCACCCGCCCCGATGGCGAAACCCTGACCCTGCCGCGCTCCGACTACCGCGTGCTGCGCGAACTGCTGGAAGCCAACAACCGGGTCGTTTCGCGCGATCAGCTGACCCGCAGTGCGTTCGGCCGCGACCACCTGCCCGATGACCGTTCGGTGGACATGTGCGTCAGCCGCCTGCGCCAGCACCTGCGCCGCGCGCCGGCAGGTGCCGCGCAAATACTCACCATCCGCAATGAAGGCTACCTGCTGAGCATCGCCAGTAACGTGGCGGATGCCTGAGATGCGCTGGCTTCGCCGCCTGTGGCCACGTACCTTGTTTGGCCAACTGCTGCTGATCATGGTCAGCGGTACGTTGGTGATCCAGTTGATGTCGAGCAGCATCTGGTTCGATGTGCGTTTCGCGCAGGTACTCGAAGCCCCCATTCGGCTGATCGCTGCACGCAGTGCACCGCTCATTGCCCAGGCCGACTGCCACGCTGGCACGTTGCAGGTACCCGCCCACTACCACCTGCGTTGCGCCGAAACCTCGCCCACACCAACGCATGACGAACGTCGAGGGCGCAGGCGTGTCGAGCTGTTGCTGCATCAGGCCCTCAAATACGAACTGGGGCATGCCCAGGACGTGCGCCTGATAAAGGTGCAGCTAACCGATGAGCTGGGCCAACCAATCGTCTGGCGCAGCCTGTTCGGTCTGCGCACGGCCCAGGCGCATATCCAGTTCGCGGTGCCGTTGGCCGATGGCCATTGGCTGACCATCGACGGCCAGGAACTGCAAGGCTGGAGCGGCGAGTCGGCCTGGGTGTTGATCAGCGATTACCTGTTGCGGGTGTATGCACTGCGCATCGTCGCGGTGCTGCTGGTGTGCCTGATAGCCGTACGCCTGTGCTTGCGCCCCTTGCGGCGCTTGGCCGATGCCGCACGTGGCCTGGGTAGCAACCTTGAGCAAGCGCCTTTGGCACTGGATGGCCCGGAGGAAGTGCGCCAGGCTGCCCAGGCCTTCAATGCCATGCAGCAACGCCTGATTGCCATGGTCAACGACAAGGCCTACTTCCTGGCCGCCGTGTCTCACGACCTGCGTACCCCGCTGACCCGCATGCGCCTGCGCCTGGAGCGCCTGCCTGACGATGAGCACCGACAGCGTCTGCGGCAGAACATTACGCAGATGGACGACATGATCGGCCAGGTGCTCGACTACCTGCGCGCAGGTGAGCAGTTGAACCTGCAGCAAGTGGACCTGGACCGGCTGGTGACACGCCAGTGCGCTGAACTGGCTACCCCTGAAGAACCGCTACCGGTGCATGGCCAAGCGGGTCATTCACAGCTCGATGCCCTGCTGCTGCAGCGCTGCCTGCAAAACCTGCTGGTGAATGCGTTGCGATACGCCAGGGACGTTTCGGTCACACTGGAACGGGCTACCACGGGGGTGTTCATCCATATCGATGACCGTGGGCCAGGGATAGCGCCAGCGCTGCTAGCGACCATCACCGACCCGTTCGTGCGCGGTGAAGGGTCGCGTAACCAGGCTTACGGTGGGTATGGGTTGGGGTTGAGCATCGCTCAACGGATTGCCAGCAGCCATGGGGGGGAGCTGATGCTGGCAAATCGTGAAGGCGGTGGGTTGCGGGTCAGCATACTGCTGCCCATCTGAAGGCAGACGCGGTCCTACAGGGGACCGCGAGCGCTCTGGAATACGCAATCAGGTAACAGTCTTTTACCGATTACCCAGGTTTTCCCCTGCCCGCCTTTGCCTATCCTATGCCCGGTCATCCTGCCTGCGATGGACCCATGAAACACTCTCTGCCCAGCCGCTACGCCTGCCTTGCCATCTGCCTGTTGTTCAGCTTCGCCAGCCTGCCACTGCTGTCCCAGCATGCCTGGCTCTGGCCACTAACGCTGATCACCGCCCTGCTCAGCCTGGTCGGGCTGAACGACCTGCGCCAAAGCCACCACGCCGTGCGCCGCAACTACCCGATTCTGGGCAACATCCGTTACCTGATCGAAACCATCCGCCCGGAAATCCGCCAGTACCTGATCGAGGGTGACGACGACAAGCTGCCGTTCTCCCGTTCGCAACGCTCGCTGGTGTACGCCCGCGCCAAGAACGAAAGCGCCGAGAAAGCCTTCGGCACGCTCAACGACGCCTACAAGCCCGGCTTCGAGTTCATCAGCCATTCCATGCTGCCAGTGGCTACGCCAGACCCGGCATCGTTCCGCATCGCCATTGGCGGGCCGCAATGCCGCCTGCCTTACTCGGCCTCGATCTTCAACATCTCGGCCATGAGCTTCGGCGCACTCAGCGCCAACGCCATCGCCGCCCTGAACCGGGGTGCGCGCATGGGCCGTTTTGCCCATGACACCGGCGAAGGCAGCATCAGCCCGTACCACCGCGAACATGGCGGTGACCTGATCTGGGAGGTCGGCAGCGGCTACTTCGGTTGCCGCACCG
Organism: Pseudomonas sp. NBRC 111133; assembly: GCF_001320605.1. Classification (NCBI taxonomy): domain Bacteria; kingdom Pseudomonadati; phylum Pseudomonadota; class Gammaproteobacteria; order Pseudomonadales; family Pseudomonadaceae; genus Pseudomonas; species Pseudomonas sp. NBRC 111133. The sequence continues at coordinate 6,414 of NZ_BCBJ01000119.1, forward strand.
AGGACGGCCGCTTCGACCCTCGACGCTTCGCCGAGCAGGCCCGCTCGCCGCAGGTGAAGATGATCGAGATCAAGCTCAGCCAAGGTGCCAAACCGGGCCACGGCGGCATTTTGCCAGGGCACAAGGTCAGCCCCGAAATTGCCGAAACCCGTGGTGTGCGCGTAGGCGAGGACTGCATCTCGCCGGCAGCGCACAGCGCCTTCCGCACACCAGTGGAATTGCTGCAGTTCGTTGCCAGCCTGCGTGAGCTGTCGGGTGGCAAACCCGTTGGCTTCAAGTTTTGCCTGGGCCACCCGTGGGAATTCATGGGTATCGCCAAGGCCATGCTGGCCACCGGTATCACCCCGGACTTCATCGTCGTGGATGGCAAGGAAGGCGGTACCGGCGCGGCACCCCGCGAGTTCAGTGACAACATCGGCGTGCCCATGCGTGAAGGCCTGATGTTCGTGCACAACACCTTGGTCGGCCTGAACCTGCGCTCCAGCATTCGCATTGGTGCGGCGGGCAAGATCGTCAGTGCCTTCGATATCGCCAGCGTGCTAGCCATCGGCGCGGACTGGGTCAATTCGGCACGCGGCTTCATGTTCGCCATTGGTTGCATCCAGTCGCAGAGCTGCCACACCAACAAATGCCCGACCGGTGTAGCCACGCAAGACCCGCTGCGCCAGCGTGCCCTGGTGGTGCCAGACAAGGCCGAGCGGGTAGCCAGCTTCCACCGCAACACACTGCATGCACTGGCCGAAATGCTGGCAGCTGCAGGGCTGGAGCACCCTTCGGAGCTTAAGCCCAAGCACCTGGCCCGGCGCATCAGCCCTAGCGAAATAGGGCTGTTTTCGGACCTGCATACGTTCCTCAAGCCAGGCGAACTGCTCAGTGGTTCGATTGAAAGCGAGTTTTATGCGCGCATGTGGCGGATGGCGCGCAGCGACAGTTTTGCGCCGGAAGCAGGAGAACTGATGCCCGCTGGGGCAAAAGCCGCGCGCCGAAAAGAAACAGCCCCGGCATAAGCCAGGGCTGTTCGATACATCAGATCAGGATCAGAAGATGCTGATCGGGTACTCGACGAATACGCGGACTTCGTTGCCGTCGTCGTTGTAACCGTTCTGCTGCACGGCATTGTTGGTACGCAGGAACGAGCTACGCAGCTTGATGGACAGGTCTTTGGCCGGGCCGTCCTGCACCACGTAACGGATCTGGTTGAAGATCTCGCGCTCTTTACCTTCGCCGAAGCCCTGCGGGTTGGCGACGTTGCGGGTGTTGATGTTGTCACCCACCACGTAGGCCAGCTTGTAGGTCAGGCCCGGGATGCCGTAGGCACCGAAGTCCAGGCCGTAGCCCAGCTGCCAGGAGCGCTCGTCTTCGGCGTTGAAGTCGGACCAGTACGAGTTGGCCAGGTAGATGGTCGAACCACCGTCACCCACGCCACCAGCGTTCTGGTAGAAGCCGTAGTTGTAACCGGTGCTGCCGGTGCTGCGCTGGTGGGCGAGGGTGAACGAGTGCGCACCGTACGCGTAAGTCGCAGCCAGGCTCCAGATGGTGTTGGAGTCGCCGTTCAGGCCAGCAGCCTGGACGTATTGCTTGTCGATGTCCGACTTGTAGCCGTTGAAGTCCAGGGTCAGGGACTGGTCGCTGGCAATCGGGAAGACGTAGTTCAAGCCCAGGTAGTGCTTCTTCATCACGTCTTCGGTGTCGGCGGTGTACAGCGAAGCGGTGAAGTTGTCGGTGAACTTGTAGCTACCACCGAAGACGTTGATCGACTTCAGACCGCCACTATCGCGGCCCTCGGCACTTTTGCGCGCTTCCTGGGTGAAGCGACCGGCGTTCAGTTCCAGGCCCTGGATCTCTTTGGAAGTGATCAGGGTACCGGTGTAGCTTTCTGGCAGCAGACGCGCATCGTCGTATTGCAGCACTGGCAGTGCTGGCATCTGGTCACCGTACTTCAGCACGGTGTTGGAGATGCGGAACTTCACTGCTGCACCGGCGCGGGCCAGGTTGTGCGGCGAGCTGGCGTTGCCTTCGGCGTTGGTGGTTTCGTGCGGCTTGAAGAAGTCGACGCCGCCGCCACCGTTGTGGCCTTTGCCGCCATCAAGGCGAACAGCGTACAGGCCGAATGCATCGACGCCCACCCCAACGGTGCCTTGGGTGAAACCGGAGTTGAAGGTGCCGATGAACGCCTGGCCCCATTCGATCTGGTCGTCGGTGCCGTGCTTCTTGTCACGGTTGATGTAGGCGTTGCGCAGAAGGACGTTGGCGTGGCTGTCCTCGATGAAGCCCTTGCTGTCGGCCTGGTCATTGGCCTGTGCCTGGGTCGCGGCGATCATTGCCAGGGCGACCAGGCTGATCCTGGTTTTCAACATGTTGTTTTCCTTATTTCTTAATCAAAAACGCTCTGCACTATGACGCCAGGAACCAACGCCCCTTCGTAGGTTCGACGCTATGCGGATCCAGCCTGGTGGGCCTGCCGGTACGTACACGGCGGCCCTTGGCAGCAGCTTGGCCAAGATCATGGCCAGCAGGCGTTGGCCGAATCCTAGCCGTGTGCGATTACAAATGTCAAAAAGTCGTGAAATGCAGGTTGATATAACCAAAATGACCGGTAGGTCTGGTGCATTTTCACGCCTGCTTGCGCTATCAGTGGGCAATTTATCTTGTGCCGGAAATTGCCTTTTGATCGATCGGACAAATTCCCGCAAGCCGCAAATCGCATGGCGGCGAAGCCTGTTACAAACAGACACATATGTAAAGACAAGCCTTTACAAATACCCAAGCAAGAGCAAATAGCAAGCATTACCATTCGCACCTCTTTTTCACCTGCCCGGTCCGGATGTGCCCATGCTTGTACCCTGCCGCCTTTCCCCCCTCACGCTTGGCCTGTCGCTGCTGTTCAGCGCCAGCCTGGCAAGTGCCGCCACCACCACGCTGCCGGAGTCGTCGGTTACCGCCGACAGCGAGCGCGAGAAGGACAACCCGCGTGTCAAAGAGGTGAGCACCGCCACCCGCACCTCCACGCCCGTGCGTTACGTGCCTCAGGCGATCGACACGGTGAAAACCGCCAACGTGCTGGACTACGGCAGCAACACCCTGGGCAAGGCGCTGGAAGGCATCCCCAACGTCAGCAGTGGCGCCGACACCCGTTTCGACAGCGTGCGCATTCGTGGCTTCGAAGCCAGCAACGACTTCTACCTGGATGGCATTCGCGACGACAGCCAGTACATCCGCGACCTGCACAACATCGAGCGAGTCGAGGTTCTGAAAGGGCCAGCGGCAGTGCTATATGGCCGTGGCAGCCAAGGGGGCATCGTCAACCGGGTCAGCAAGGCACCGGAACCAGGCCGCCGCTCGACCATCGAGGCACAAGCTGGCAGCGAAGACCTGCGCAGCCTGTATGCCGACCTCAGCGCCGACCCCAGCGACACCGTCAGCCTGCGCCTGAACATGGGCAACCAGGACAACAACAGCTTCCGAGACGGGATCGACGGCAGCCGCCAGTTGTTCGCCCCGTCGATCAGCTGGCAGATCAACCCCGACCTGAACTGGCTGGTGCAGTATGAATACAGCCGCTACAACCGCACCCCGGACCGCGGGATCCCCGGGGTCAACGGTCGCCCGGCCGACGTCAGCCGTGGTACCACCTACGGCGACCAGCGCGACTACATCGATGACCGCGCCCAGTCCCTGCGCTCACGCCTGAACTACCAGCTGAACGAAACCTGGCAGCTGCGCCATACCTTGGGCCTGTTCAAGCTCGACAGTGAGTTCGACAACACCTATGTCACGGGCTACAACGCCGGCACCAATGTCCTGACCCGCCAGCGCTGGCAGCAGGACCTGAACACCCGCAACCTGTTCAACAATCTGGAGGCTGAGGGCGATTTCGATACGTTGGGCCTGGAGCACAAGCTGCTGCTGGGCCTGGAGATCGGTAACCAGAAGCGTGACCCGGTGCTGTATACCGCCGGCAGTCAGTCGCTTCCGGGTTTGGGCAAACCCAGCAGCAACCAGCAGCACAATGGCAAGCTGTTGCTGTCGAGTGACAACCACACTGTGGTCGACAGCCGCGGCCTTTACCTGCAAGACCAGATCCGCCTGAGCGATCAATGGCAAATCCTGGCTGGCGTGCGCTTCGACCAGTTCGACGTGAAAACCACCAACAAGGACGGCATAAGCGAACCGCAGGACAGCAACGGTACCAGCCCGCGCCTGGGCGTGGTCTACACGCCATGGCGTGACCATTCGTTCTACGCTTCGTGGAGCAAAACCTTCTCGCCAGTGGGCGGCGGCCTGATCGGCATCACCCCGGATGCGCCGGGCAACGGCAACGACGCCAAGCCGGAAGAGACTCGCCAGAAAGAAATCGGGGTGAAAAGCGACTGGCTCGACCAACGCCTGACCACCACCCTGGCCGTCTACGAACTGGAACTGTACAACCGCCGCACCCGTGATCCGGAAAACCCTAACAACATCCTGCTCAGCGGCTTGCAGCGTTCACGCGGCATCGAGCTGACTGCCACCGGCAACATCGTCGGCAACTGGTATGTACGCGGCGGCATCGGCCTGCAGGACGCCATCATTGTCAAGGACAACAACGGCCAGGAAGGCAACCGCATCAACGATGTGGCCAAGCGCAATGGCAGCCTGTTCATCACCTGGAAACCGGAGCTGGGCTGGTATGCCGAAACCGGCCTGACGCTGGTGGGCGAGCGTTACGCGGACAACCAGAACACCACGGTGTTGCCGGGGTATGGCCGCTGGGATGCACTGGCGGGGTACCGCACCCATGACTGGGATGTGCGGGCGGCGTTGAGCAACATTGCCGATAAGACTTACTACAGTTCGGCGACCAGTGCTGCGCAGATCATGGTGGGAGATCCTCGCAGCCTGGTGGTGACGGGTAGCTACAGCTTCTGATCTCTATTGCCTGTACCGGCCTCTTCGCGGGCATGCCCGCGAAGAGGCCGGTACAGGTAATATCGATTCGATCAGTGCCACACCCCCATCAACGCCTGCATCTCTGCATCGCTGATCAGCCCCTGGGGGTAGCGCCCTGCAAGCAGCCGCTGTGGGTCGGTCGTCCTGACCTTGTTGCTTCCATGGTGCTTCAACCACTTCGCAACCAGCTTGAGCGATTGGTGATTCACTGCCGATGGGCGCAATGCCGACTCACTTGCTGCGTTCATTTCTACACGTACTCCCTGGCCCGTGAGCGGCAAATTTACGTAGGTATTGTTACAGATCCGAGAGCGCGGCCTGGCCGAGCTATCTATCTGAAAAACAATACAAAACGTATGCCACCCAGGCCTCCGGCCATCGCCCGAAAAAAAAGGCCCGTCACATGACGGGCCTCTTCATTCACCACGCGCTCAGCGCTTGACCGGCGCCGGCTGCTGCTGGGTCAGGCAGTGAATGTTGCCACCGCCCAGCAACAGTTCACGGCCAGGGATCATCACCACCTCGTGGTCGGGGAAGATCTTCGCCAGGATCGCTCTGGCTTCGGCATCTGCCGGGTCATCGAAGCTTGGCGCAATGATGCCGCCGTTGACGATCAGGAAGTTCACGTACGAACCGGCCAGGCGCACCGACGGGTCACGCTCCTGGCTACCGGCCACATGATCGACACCGGCACACTCTTCAGCCGTGGCGAACAGCGGGCCCGGAATCGGCATTTTATGCACGATGAACTCACGGCCCTTGGCGTCGCGGGTGTTCTTCAACACCTCCATGGCAGCGTGGCAGCGCACATAATTGGGGTCGTTGGAATCATCGGTCCAGGCCAGTAACACTTCGCCTGGGCGCACGTAACAGCAGAAGTTGTCGACGTGGCCGTCGGTTTCGTCGTTGTAGAGGCCATCCGGCAGCCACACCACAGTGTCGACCGCCAGCTGGTCGCGCAACACCGCTTCGATCTGCTCGCGGTTCAGATGCGGGTTGCGGTTACGGTTGAGCAGGCATTCCTCGGTGGTGATCACGGTGCCTTCACCGTCCACGTGAATCGAGCCGCCCTCAAGCACGAAGCCTTCGGTGTGGTAGCGCTGGCAGCGCTCCATTTCCAGCACTTTGGCGGCCAGTTCCTCGTCGCGGTTCCAGGGTGCATACAGGCCGCCATCGAAGCCGCCCCAGGCATTGAAGCCCCAGTCCACACCACGCACTTCACCCTGGTCGTTGATGACGAAGGTCGGGCCGGTATCACGCACCCAGGCGTCATCGTTGCTGATTTCGACTACGCGAATGTTCGGCTGGTCGAGCTGGCGGCGGGCATTTTCGTACTGGCCGGCAGAGGCTGCGACGGTCACAGGCTCGAAGCGGGCAATGGCCTTGGCCAAGGTGACGTGGGCTGCCTGGGCAGGCTTACCCCCCAGGCGCCAGTTGTCGGGGCGCTCCGGCCAGACCATCCACACCTGGGTTTGCGGGGCCCACTCGGCGGGCATGTGGAAACCATCGGCACGGGGCGTGGTGTTGAGGGTTTTCATGGGTGACCTCTGTGATGGCCCTGAGCCGGACTGTGCTGGGGCGTTTGTGAATTTATAACCGATATATATCGACATTTAAAGCCCGTCAGTCGGGACTTTTCCGCTAAAACGACAAACTTGTACCGATAACAATCGAGCCTAATCTGCCCTTGTCTGGTGCCGATAACAGTCTGACGTCTACCATAGCCACACCTTATGCATCCTGTTACAGCTCCCAGCGGAAAATTCCAGCGGGGCCGACTAGGGTCAATACTTGGGCAACGGGCCAGCGAGCCACTATGAACATCATTCCTACTGCAATACCTGAAGTACTGATTATCGAGCCGAAGGTTTTCGGTGACAGCCGTGGTTTTTTCTTCGAAGCATTCAACGCGCGTGAGTTCGCACGGCAAACCGGCGTGAATGCCGAATTCGTCCAGGACAACCACTCACGCTCCATCAAGGGTGTACTGCGCGGGCTGCATTACCAGGTGAAAAACACCCAAGGCAAACTGGTGCGCGTGGTGCAGGGGGAAATCCGCGATATCGCCGTGGACGTACGCAAAAGCTCGCCAACGTTCGGCCAATGGGTCGCCGTGCATCTGTCGGCCGACAATCACCGTCAACTGTGGATTCCACCTGGCTTCGCCCATGGCTTTGCAGTCATGAGCGAGTCGGCCGAGTTTCTCTACAAGACCACCGACTACTACAACCCGGACGCCGACCGCTGCATCCGCTGGGACGACCCCCAACTGGCAATCAACTGGGGGCTGCAGCAACCCCCGGTGCTATCAGACAAGGACAAGCTAGGGCTGCCACTCTCAGAGTCGGAACTGCTGCCTTAACTAGCGCATAATTGCGCCAGACTTTTCTGGCGCATTTACGTGATGATTGCAAAACCCACGCCCCCACGCCGTCCCCGCTGGCGCAGCCTGGCCCTGTTGGCCCTTTGCCTGGCCCCGCTCCTGTGGCCTCTGCACCACCTGGCCGAGCGTTACTACCAGGATGAACTGGCCTCGCAGAACCGCCAGACCCTCGACCTGTACGTCGCCAACCTGCTCGGCACCCTGCACCGTTATGAAACCCTGCCACAAATCCTTGGCGACCTGCCGGCGCTGCGGGGTGTACTGGCCGACCCGTTCCGCCTGGAAGCAGTAACCAACGCCAACCGCCTGCTAAAAGACATCGTGCAGCAGACAGGCGCCGAGGTGATGTACCTGATGGACATCAGCGGCAACACCCTGGCCGCGTCCAACTGGGACAAGCACGACAGCTTCGTCGGCCGCAATTTCGCCTTCCGCCCCTACTTCAACGAAGCCATGGCCGGCCACCTGGGCCGCTTTTTCGGCCAGGGCACCACCTCGGCCAAGCGCGGCTACTTCTTTGCCGCCGCCGTGCGCGACCGTGAGCGTGTCGTTGGCGTGCTGGTGGTGAAGGTTGACCTCGACCACACCGAGACCCTCTGGGGCCGTACCCCCGAGCAGCTGTTGCTGACCGACCACAATGGCGTGGTCATCCTCACCTCGCGGCCTGACTGGCGCTTCCGCGCTACCCGTGTGCTGACCGAAGCCGAACGCCAGGCCATCATCGCCATCCAGCCCTACCCAACCCAGGCACCGCAACCCCTGATGCTCAACCCGGATGCCTGGATCACCCAGACCCGCGATATCAAGGAAACCGGTTGGCAAGTGAGCATTCTCGCCCCTCGCCTACTGGTCGACCGTTCGGTACAGACGGTAATGGCCATCGGCGCAGGCACCCTGCTGGTGGTGATGCTGTTGGCCGGGCTGGTGATGCAGCGGCGCCGCCACTACATCGACCGTATCGACTTCGAGGCCCGTGGCCGCCAGCAGCTGGAAAAGCGTGTGGCCGAACGTACGGCCGACCTCGAAGGCCTCAACTCCCGCCTCAAAAGCGCCGTGCTGGAGCGCGAGAACGCTCAGCAGGAAGCGGTGCGTGCCCAGGACGAACTGGTGCAGGCCGGCAAGCTGTCGGTTCTCGGCACCATGTCGGCCAGCATCAGCCATGAGCTGAACCAGCCACTGGCGGCCATCCGCAGTTACGCGGAAAACGCCGAGATCCTGCTCGACCACCAACGCACCGAAGACGCCCGCGGCAACCTCAAGCTGATTGGCGAACTGACCGGGCGTATGGCCTCGATCATTGCCCACCTGCGCGCCTTCGCCCGCCGCGACCGGCACGCCCCGGAGAGCGTAGCCCTGCAGCCTGCCCTGGACGATGCCCTGGCGCTGCTGGCCAAGCGCCGCCGGGCCATGGCCGTGGAGCTGATCCGCGACCTACCCGAGGCCACCTTGTGGGTACAAGCCGGCGAAACCCGCCTGCGCCAGGTATTGGGCAACCTGCTCGCCAACGCACTCGACGCCCTGACCGAAAAAGCCAACCCGCGCCGCTTGTGGCTAAGTGCCGAGCAACGTGATGACTGCGTCTACCTGTACATCCGCGACAACGGCCCCGGCTTCAGCCGCCAGGCCCTGGAGCACGCCAAGGAGCCATTCTTCACCACCAAGACCCGCACCCAGGGCCTGGGCCTGGGTCTGGCCATCTGCGAAAGCCTGATGCGTGCACTGGGCGGTGAACTGCTGCTGGCCAACCACCCGGAAGGGGGCGCGCTGCTGACCTTGCAGCTGCGCGTGGCCGCACCTGGCGCTACTTTGCCTAATTCGGAGGACCCCTCGGCATGACCACCGAGACACTGATCGACAGCCGAGCCCAGGTCATCCTGGTCGACGATGACCCGCACCTGCGCCAGGCACTGAGCCAGACCCTGGACCTGGCCGGCCTCAAGGTGGTCGCCCTGGCCGATGCCCAAGGCCTGGCCGACCGTATCGAGGCCGATTGGCCCGGCGTGGTGGTCAGCGACATTCGCATGCCCGGCATCGATGGCTTGCAACTGCTGGAGCAATTGCATGGCCGCGACAGTGAGCTACCGGTGCTGCTGATTACCGGCCACGGCGATGTGCCGCTGGCGGTGCAGGCAATGCGAGCCGGGGCTTATGACTTTCTGGAAAAACCCTTTGCCACAGATGCCCTGCTCGACAGCGTGCGCCGCGCCCTGGCCCTGCGCCGCCTGGTGCTGGACAACCGCAGCCTGCGCCTGGCGCTGAGCGACCGCCAGCAACTGGCCACCCGACTGGTAGGCCATTCACCGTCCATGCTGCGCCTGCGTGAACAGATCGGCGCCTTGGCCGGTACCCGCGCCGATGTGCTGATTCTGGGTGAAACCGGCGCCGGCAAGGAGGTAGTGGCCCGCGCCCTGCACGATCTGTCCAGCCGCCGCGAGGGGCCGTTCGTGGCAATCAATGCCGGCGCGCTGGCCGAGTCGGTGGTCGAGAGCGAACTGTTCGGCCATGAGCCCGGTGCGTTCACCGGCGCGCAGAAGCGCCGCATCGGCAAGTTCGAGTTTGCCAACGGCGGCACGCTGTTCCTCGACGAAATCGAGAGCATGAGCCTGGATGTGCAGGTAAAGCTGCTGCGCATGCTGCAAGAGCGGGTAGTCGAACGCCTGGGCGGCAACCAGTTGATCCCGCTGGACATCCGCATCATCGCCGCGACCAAGGAAGACCTGCGCCAGTCTGCCGACCAAGGCCGCTTCCGCGCTGACCTGTACTACCGCCTGAACGTGGCACCGCTGCGTATTCCACCGTTGCGCGAACGCGGCGACGACATTCTGGTGCTGTTCCAGCACTTCGCCGACGCTGCCAGCCAGCGTCATGGCCTGCCACCGCACACCCTGCAACCGGCCCAGCGCGCCGTGCTGCTGCGCCACGACTGGCCAGGCAATGTACGCGAGCTGCAGAACGCGGCCGAACGCTTCGCCCTTGGCCTGGAACTGGCCCTGGACGGTCAGGCGCCACCGGCAGCGGTACCTGCAGCGCCCGTGCTGATTGGCAACCTGAGCGAGCAGGTCGAGCAGTTCGAACGCTCGCTGATCGCTGCCGAACTGGCCCAGCCACACAGCTCCATGCGCAGCCTGGCCGAGGCGCTGGGCATCCCCCGCAAGACCCTGCACGACAAGCTGCGCAAGCACGGCTTGAGCTTTGACGGCGGCAGCGGCGGGCATGACGACCATGAGGACAACCGTTGATGAACACCGATAGCCAATACCTGCAATCCGTCCTGCACAGCGACATCCCCCTGACCCGCGAAATGGGGCTTGAAGTACTCGACTGGCAGCAGCACACCCTGCGCCTGCAATTGCCACTGGCGGCCAACGTCAACCACAAGAGCACCATGTTCGGCGGCAGTTTGTACTGCGCAGCAGTGCTGGTGGGTTGGGGCTGGCTGCACCTACGTCTGCGTGAGCTGGGGATCGATGACGGGCATATCGTCATCCAGGAGGGGCAGATCAGTTACCCGCTGCCGGTTACCGGTGCAGCGGTAGCGCGCTGCGCGGCGCCGGATGAGAAAACCTGGGAGCGGTTCGTGAATATGTACCAGCGTCGCGGGCGGGCGCGGTTGACGCTGGAGACCACGGTGAGCAATGTCGGGAGTGACGAGCCCGCAGTCAGGTTCAACGGGCAGTACGTGTTACATCGCTGAGGCAAGCTGAATCAGCGCCTGGCGCCAGCTGGCAGCGCCAGGCAAGGCCAGGAAGAAGGGGTTGAGCAGGGACTCACGCGCCGGGTAGCGAAACGGCTTACCGTCAAGGCCAATCACATCGCCCCCGGCCCCTTCCAGCACGCCTTGTGCCGCAGCAGTATCCCACTGCGAAGTCGGCGCCAGGCGTGGATAACAATCGGCACTACCCTCAGCCAACAGGCAAAACTTCAGCGAACTGCCAATATTGGTCAGCTCCAGCTCGCCCACCGCAGCCCCCAGCCCGGCCAACAGCGCCTCCTGCTCCGGGCTGGAGTGCCGACGGCTGGCAACCACGGTGAAACGCTCGCCCACAGCGGGTGCGTTACGCACCTGGATCGGCTGTGCTGCCTCACTGGCCTCCGCACGCCAAGCCCCAAACCCGCGCCCACCAAAGTAGCAGCGCCCATTGGTCGGCATCGACACCACGCCAAACACCACCTCGCCGTTTTCAACCAGGGCGATGTTGACCGTAAATTCCTCACTGCCCGCAATGAATTCCTTGGTGCCATCCAGCGGGTCGACCAGCCACCAGCGGCTCCAGCCCTGGCGCTCGGCCAGCGGAATATTGCAGTCTTCTTCGGACAACACCGGAATGTGCGGGGCCAGCGCCAACAGGCCATCGGCAATTACCCGGTGCGCTGCCAGATCGGCGGCGGTTACCGGCGAGTCATCAGCCTTGTTGGTAACCGCCACATCGGCACGCCAGAACGGCAGGATCGCCTCGCCCGCCGTCAGCGCCAGCTTGACCACTTCATGCATCAGTTGCAGGTCGTTCATAGCTCCAGCAGCCCCCGCTGGATCAGCAGGTCACGCGCCAGGTACAGCGCCGCCAAGGCGCGTCCTTCGGTGAACTGCGGGTGCATGGCCAATGCCGACAGCTCACGCAGGTTGACCTTGTCGACCCGCATCGGCTCCGGCTCGTCGCCTTCCAGGCGTTCTTCGTACAGGTCGCTGGCCAACACCACCTGGATCTTCTGGCTCATGTAGCCCGGCGACAGCGACAGCTCGGTCAGGTGCTCCAGCTGACGCGCGCCAAAACCGGCTTCTTCCTTGAGCTCCCGGTCGGCGGCCGCCAGCACGTCTTCGCCCGGTTCGATCAGGCCTTTGGGCAACGACAGCTCGTACTCATCGGTGCCACCGCAGTATTCCTCCACCAGCACAGCGTGCTCGGCGTCGAGCATGGCCACGATCATCACCGCACCATAGCCGTTACCCCGACCCACCAAACGCTCGTAGGTACGTTCGTTGCCATTGCTGAAGCGCAATTGCACGGCTTCGACGCGAAACAGGCGGCTGCTGGCGACGATTTCGCGGCTGAGGACGGTGGGTTTCTGGCGCATGGGGCGGCTCCTTGGCGTGAACGGGTTACTATACCGTGGCTTGCCGACTGAACGAGAGTTTCCCATGCCTGTTCTTCCCTGGTCTGCCATCGATACCGTCCTGCTGGACATGGACGGCACCCTGCTCGACCTGCACTACGACAACCGCTTCTGGCTGGAGCATCTGCCCCAACGCTATGCCGAGCTGCACGGGGTAAGCCGGACCATGGCGGAAATGGAGCTGCAGCCGCTGTTCGAACGCAATGCCGGCACGCTGAACTGGTATTGCCTGGACTTCTGGAGCCGCGAGTTGCGCCTGCCGATTCGCGAGCTGAAGCAGGAAATCGCCGACCTGATTGCCCTGCGGCCGGATGCCGATACTTTCCTGGCGGCGATTCGCCAAGCCGGCAAGCGGGTGGTGATGATTACCAATGCGCACCGCGACTCGCTGTCGCTGAAGCTGGAGCGGGTGGAGCTGGCGCCGTATTTCGAGCGGCTGATCAGCTCACACGATTATGGCTACCCCAAGGAAAGCCCGCAGTTCTGGGATGCCTTACAGGCGGATATCGGCTTTGAGCCGGGGCGCAGCCTGTTTATCGATGACACGTTGGCGATTTTGCGCAGTGCGCGGCGGTTTGGTGTGGGGCATTTGTTGGCGGTTCGCCAGCCGGACAGCAAGGCAGAGCCGCGGGATACCGAGGAGTTTGCCGCGGTCGAGGATTACCGGGAATTGTTGGTCGGCCTGTGAGGGCCTCTTCGCGGGCAAGCCCGCGAAGAGGCCCTCACAGGCTGTGAAGATCAGTCAGGAATACGCAGCACCTGCCCCGGATAGATCTTGTCCGGGTGCGACAGCATCGGCTTGTTGGCCTCGAAGATCTTGTTGTACTGGTTGGCATTACCGTACACCACCACAGAAATGGCCGACAGCGTGTCGCCCTTCTTCACCGTAACAAACCTGGCCGCCGCAACCACCGGCCCGGTCACGGTGATCTGGTCATCCACGCTGGCCACGCCATTGATGTTGCCGGCGGCGAGAATGATCTTCTCCTTCTCCTCCTGGCTGGCCACCTCACCCTTGAGGATAATCTTGTCACCCTCTACCGTGGCACTGATGTTCGGGTTACCCAGGCCGACACTTTCCACGTGTTTCTTCAACTGCTCTTCGGCATTGGCGTTACCGGGGGTCAGCAGGTCGATCAACTTCTCGCCGGCTTCCTTCACGAAACTGAACAGGCTCATTGCGTTCTCCTTGTTGACGAAACCTCGGACACACGAGTCTAGGCCAGCTTTTCCACTCCCGCCCCTGTGCGACCAATCGACGCGGTCTATCACGGCATAGACCCTAGCGATTAGACGCCGCCGGCCCGCAAGCCTAGGCTTGTGCTATCAGAAAGCCGCCGGTATTCAACGCCTCCGATGAACAGCAAACCTCCGGTCTGCACGGCCTCATCGCCCTTGTCCATGCCCGCCGCCAGCAACACCTATGATTACGTTCAGCTCAACGACGCTAAACGTGACAGCACGCCGCTGGCCGAAGAAGTAGCCCTGGCCATCGTCTACAACGGCCTCAACCAGGCAGTGATGCTGGTCAGCCCCACCGACCTGGAAGACTTCGCCGTAGGCTTCAGTTTAGGTAGCGGCATTGTCGAAGGCACGGCCGAAATCTACGACCTCAAGCTCTCCGGCAGCGGCTCGGCCATGTACGCCGACTTGGAAATATCCAGCCGCGCCTTCTGGAACCTGAAAAACCAGCGCCGCCAACTGGCCGGCACCAGTGGTTGTGGCCTCTGCGGGGTCGAAGCACTGGAGCAGGCCCTGCCGGACCTGGCCGTACTGCCCGGTGCACCCTTGCCCCCGGCCCAGTGGCTGGTCCGCCTGCGCGAGCGCATCGATGCCTTCCAGCCGCTGGGCCAGCATTGCGGCGCCGTACATGCTGCGCTGTTCATGGACCGTCATGGCGAATTGCTGCTCGGCCGCGAGGACATCGGCCGGCACAACGCCCTCGACAAGCTGATCGGCGCACTGCTGCGCCAAGGCATCGACAGCCAGGGCGGCCTGGCCATCGTCACCAGCCGCTGCAGCCTGGAGCTGATCCAGAAGGTGCTGCGTGCAGGCATCCAGACCCTGGTCAGCCTGTCGGCGCCCACCGGCCTTGCCCTGCAATGGGCGCGCAAGCACAACCTCAACCTCATCCATTTGCCCAAGCACAGCGCACCGCGGGTCTACAGCCCAGCGGCGGAGTCGTAACAGCCGTGACCTCGTACCAGCACCTTCCGGAAAACGCCCCAGCCTCCCCCCCTCGCTACAAGCCCTACCCCGGCCCCGCCGGTGGCTGGGGCGCATTGCGCAGCGTGGCCAAGGCCTGGGTCGGCAGCGACAACGCGCTGAAGAACATTCGCGCCCTGCTCAAGACCAACCAGAACGGCGGCTTCGACTGCCCGGGCTGCGCCTGGGGCGACTCGCCGGAAAGCGGCATGGTCAAGTTCTGCGAGAACGGCGCCAAGGCGGTGAACTGGGAGGCGACCAAGCGCCGCGTGGATGCCGCCTTCTTTGCCCGTTACAGCGTCACCTCGCTGCTGCAGCAGAGCGACTACTGGCTGGAGTACCAAGGCCGGTTGACCGAGCCAATGGTCTACGACGCCCCCAGCGATCGCTACCAACCCATCAGCTGGGATGCTGCCTTCGCCCTGATCGCCCGCGAGCTGAACAAACTGGCCAACCCTGACCAGGCCGAGTTCTATACCTCGGGGCGCGCCAGCAACGAAGCGGCCTACCTGTACCAGCTTTTCGTCCGTGCTTACGGCACCAACAACTTCCCCGACTGCTCGAACATGTGCCACGAAGCCAGTGGCGTTGCCCTGGGGCAGAGCATCGGGGTCGGCAAGGGCACCGTCACCTTTGACGACTTCGAGCATGCCGATGCGATTTTCGTCTGGGGCCAGAACCCGGGCACCAACCACCCACGCATGCTCGACCCGCTGCGCGATGCGGTGAAACGTGGCGCCCAGGTGGTGTGCATCAACCCGCTCAAGGAACGTGGCCTGGAGCGCTTCCAGCACCCGCAAAACCCGCTGGAGATGCTCACCAACAGCGACCGGCCGACCAACACCGCTTTCTTCCGCCCGGCGCTGGGCGGCGACATGGCGATGCTGCGTGGCATGGCCAAGTTCGTCCTGCAGTGGGAACGCGAGGCCCAGGCCAAAGGCGAGCCGGCCGTGTTCGACCATGCCTTTATCGCCGAACATGGCCACGGCGTCGACGAGTACCTGGCAGTGGTGGATGCCACACCCTGGGAACACATCCAGGCACAATCCGGCCTGACACTGGCGGATATCGAACTGGCCGCGCGCATGTACTGCCGTGGCAAACGGGTGATCATGTGCTGGGCGATGGGCATCACCCAGCACCGCCACTCGGTGCCGACCATCCAGGAAATCGTCAACCTGCAGATGCTGCGCGGCAACATTGGCGTACCAGGCGCAGGCTTGTGTCCAGTACGCGGGCACAGCAACGTGCAGGGTGACCGCACCATGGGCATCAACGAACGCCCACCGGTCGCGCTGCTGGATGCCATCGAAAAACGCTTCGGCTTCCCCGTACCGCGGCACAACGGCCACAACACCGTCGAAGCGATCCACGCCATGCTGGAGGGCCGATCCAAGGTCTTCATCGGCCTGGGCGGCAACTTCGCCCAGGCCACGCCGGATACCGAACGTACCGCCCAGGCGCTGCGCAACTGCGAACTGACCGTGCACATCAGCACCAAGCTCAACCGCAGCCACCTGGTGCATGGCAAGCAGGCGCTGATCCTGCCGTGCCTGGGTCGCACCGACATCGACCTGCAAGCCGACGGGCCGCAGGCGGTAACGGTGGAAGACTCGTTCAGCATGGTCCATGCCTCCAACGGCCAACTGAAACCCCTGTCGACGCACATGCGCTCGGAACCGGCAGTGGTAGCCGGCATTGCCGCCGCCACCCTGGGCAAGCAACCGGTGGACTGGCACTGGCTGGTGGCCGACTACGACCGTATTCGCGACCTGATCGGCGATACCATCGCGGGCTTCAGTCATTTCAACCAGCGCCTGCAACACCCCGGCGGCTTCTACCTGGGTAACAGCGCCGCCAGCCGCGAATGGAAGACCGGTACCGGCCGCGCCAACTTCAAGGCCAACCTGTTGCCAGATACGTTGCTCGACGAACGCGTGCGCGCCAGCGGCCAACTGCC
Source organism: Pseudomonas sp. NBRC 111133 (assembly GCF_001320605.1). Lineage (NCBI taxonomy): Bacteria > Pseudomonadati > Pseudomonadota > Gammaproteobacteria > Pseudomonadales > Pseudomonadaceae > Pseudomonas > Pseudomonas sp. NBRC 111133. The sequence goes on from NZ_BCBJ01000119.1 coordinate 23,003, forward strand.
AGATCTGTTCATGCAGTCGATGCGTTCGCACGATCAGTACAACACCACCATCTACGGCCTGGACGACCGCTATCGTGGTGTGCGCGGCCAGCGCGAGGTGCTGTTCGCCAACGAAGCCGACATCATCCGCCTGGGCTTCCAGCCGGGGCAGAAAGTGGACATCGTCTCGTTGTGGGGGGATGAGCATGTGCGCCGGGTGCAGGGCTTCACGCTGCTGGCCTTCGACATCCCGGCCGGGCAGGCGGCGGCGTACTACCCCGAGGTGAACCCGCTGGTGCCGCTGGAGAGCATTGGCGATGGCAGCCATACGCCAACCTCGAAGTTCATCGCCATCAAACTGGAGCGGGCGCAGGACGACAGGCGTATCCTGTAAAAACGAAAAAAGCCCTGTTCCGTAACGGTTCAGGGCTTTGTCATAAAGGTCTCAGACAGCCATAAATCGATAAAGTTTCACAGCAAATACAGTAACTTAGAGAATTGTGTACAACTCGTGTTACTCGTCGGATTTCGTTTGCCAGCCACGCCGCTTAGCCTCAAATTCGCCTCGTCATCCTTATGAGGCTCTCTTGATGAAGAAGTACTCCTCGATTCTGTTGTTGTCTTTTAGCTTGCTCAGCGGCGTGGCCATGGCAGGCGGCACCACCGAGGCCGGCATTGGCGGCGCATTGGGTGGGGTACTGGGCTCAGTGGTGGGCAACTCCATCGGTGGTAGCACCGGTGGCGCCATTGGTGCCGGTCTTGGCGGCGCAGCCGGCGGTGCCTTGGGCGCCGACAAGCGCCAGCGCGGTGAGGCCGCTATCGGCGGCGCACTGGGCGCCGCAGGCGGTAACGTGGTCGGTCGCTCGGTGGGCGGCACCACCGGTAGCTACATTGGCGCGGCAGCCGGCGGTGGTGCCGGTGGCGCACTGGGTAACTACATGGGCAACAAGGCCGACGAAGACGAGCGCCACGAGAACCGCCGCTACCGTCGCGACTATGACGACCGTCGTCACTACGACCGTGGCCACCACTACGGCCACCGCAAGCACAAGCGCCACTGGCGCGACTAATGCCTGAGGGCCTCGCCCCGGCAACAAAAGCCCCGTCCCTGCCAGCGGGGCTTTTTTATGCCTGTGGTTCCAGCACCAGGCCGGACAGGATCACCTGCAGCGCCTCTGGCAGCGTCACAGGCCGGCCACTGGCCCGTTCGATGAACACCTGCACCACCGTGCCTGCCGCGCACGCCTCTGGTTCGCCCGGGCGGAACAGCGCCAGACGGTACTCCACCGTACTGCCCGCCAGGCGCGTTACACCCAAGCCCACCTCCAGCACATCCGGGAAGCCCGGCAGCGCGTAGAAGTCCGCCGCCGAACTGACCACGAAGGCCGCCAGTTCACCGTCACGCAGGTCCAGCTCGGCCTGCTCTACAAGAAACGCTTGAATGGCCGTCTCGAAGAAACCGTGCACGGTGGCGCCAGCGATATGGCCGTTCAGGTCGTTGTCCTGAGGGCGGGTAAGGATGGGGTGGAAGTGAGAGAAGGCAGTGCGCTGAGGGGATTCGGTCATCTGTCTGGCTCTTGTCTTCGCAATGGATGCTGACAGTGAAACAGAATTTCCGCACTTTGGCTGCCTGTGCGGGCCTCTTCGCGGGTAAACCTGCTCCCACAGGATTACCACTGCATTCAAGATATGCGCTGTACCTGTGGGAGCGGGTTTACCCGCGAAGAGGCCCGCGCAGGCAGTAGAAAACAAAAAGGCCACCCCAAGGGGCGGCCTTCTTGTTGCGGCTGGTTTCAGCTTACAGCTGTGGACCAGCAGCCTTGATGGCGTCAGAAACTTCGAACTTCTTGAAGTTTTCGATGAACAGCTTGGCCAGGCCTTTGGCGGCCTCGTCGTAGGCCGCTTTGTCAGCCCAGTTGGTGCGCGGGTTGAGCAGCTCGGTTTCAACGCCCGGAACGGCCTTCGGCACGTCCAGGTTGATGATGTCCAGGTGCTCGGTTTCAGCACCGACCAGCGCGCCGCTCTGGATCGCAGCGATCACGGCACGGGTAGTCGGGATGCTGAAGCGCTTGCCAACGCCGTAGCCACCGCCGGTCCAGCCGGTGTTGACCAGGTAGACCTTGGAGTTGAAGCCGTTGATACGCTTGATCAGCAGCTCAGCATACTCGCCAGCCGGGCGCGGGAAGAACGGTGCGCCGAAGCAGGTGGAGAAGGTCGACTTGATGCCGCCGCCCGAGCCCATTTCGGTCGAACCGACCAGCGCGGTGTAGCCGGACAGGAAGTGGTAGGCCGCCTGCTCGTTGTTCAGGATCGAAACGGGTGGCAGAACACCGGTCAGGTCGCAGGTCAGGAAGATGACTGCGTTAGGCTCGCCGCCCAGGTTCGCTTCGGAACGCTTGGCAACGTGCTCCAGCGGGTAGGCCGCACGGCTGTTCTGGGTCAGGCTGACATCGGTGTAGTCGGCGTGCTTGTTGGCGTCGAGCACGACGTTTTCCAGCACCGCACCGTGCTTGATGGCTTTCCAGATGACCGGCTCGTTCTTCTCGGACAGGTCGATGCACTTGGCGTAGCAGCCGCCTTCCATGTTGAAGACAACGCCTTCGCCCCAGCCGTGCTCGTCGTCACCGATCAGGTAACGGCTTTCGTCGGCCGACAGGGTGGTCTTGCCGGTGCCGGACAGGCCGAAGAACAGGGTCACATCGCCTGCTTCGCCGATGTTGGCGGCGCAGTGCATTGGCAGTACGTCGGCAGCCGGCAGCAGGAAGTTCTGCACCGAGAACATGGCTTTTTTCATTTCGCCGGCGTAGCGCATGCCTGCGATCAGCACTTTCTTCTGGGCAAAGTTGATGATCACGCAACCATCGGAGTTGGTGCCGTCACGCTCAGGCTCGCACACGAAGTTGGCGACGTTGAGGACCTGCCACTCGCCACGGCCAGCCGGGTTGTACTGCTCCGGGTTGATGAACAGGCAACGACCGAACAGGTTCTGCCAGGCAGTCTGGGTGGTCATCTTCACCGGTAGGTAGTGCTCGGCGGCCGCCCCTACGTGAACGTAGGAAACGAAGTGATCCTGGGCGTTGTTGAACGCCTCGACGCGGTCCCACAGGGCATCGAACTTGTCGGCCGGGAACTTGCGGTTGATCGGGCCCCAGGAAATGGCGTCCTGGGTGGAAGGTTCTTCGACGATGAAACGGTCAGCCGGCGAACGGCCAGTACGGTGACCAGTCTCCACGACCAGTGCACCAGTATCGGCTAGTACGCCTTCACCGCGTTGCAGCGCTTCTTTTACCAGCTCATCGACGCTCAGGTCGGTGTACACGGTGTTGTTGGCTTGCGTCATGAGATACCCCATCCGGCCCGAGGCCGAGTGCTCCAAACGTTTTGTAGTTGTCTTGAAAAAACTACTACAGCGAAAAAAGTGGCCGGATTATGCCAGAAACGCCCAAAAAAAGTAGGCCCCTCCTGTCGTAACCGCGCTTTTGCGCAATTCGACAGGAGATTTCCCTGCAATTAAACGTTTCAGTGACGAGTTTCTGAGGCTACGTCCGTGCCGCCACCGGCAAACAGTTGCGCCACATCGCTGGCATCGAAGAAATAGCGCTCGTTGCAGAACTGGCAATCGATCTCCACCGTCCCGCCGCATTCTTCCACCAACGCCTTGGCGTCGTGCTCACCCAGACTGACCAGCGCATTACCGGAGCGCTCGCGCGAGCAGCTGCAATTGAACCGCAGTGGCTGGATATCGAACAGGCGCACGGCGTCTTCGTGGTACAGGCGGTGCAGCAGGGTTTCGTTGTCTTCAACCCACTCTTCAGGTTTGAGGGTCTTGGCCAGAGCCACCACGTGCTGCCAGCTTTCTTCACGCTCTTCGTCGTCCGGCTGACGATCACGCGGCAGTTGCTGCAGCAGCAGGCCACGAGCCTTGCCGGCTTCGGCATTGAGCCAGAAGCGGGTATTGAGCTGTTGCGACTGAACGAAGTAGTTGGTGAAGCACTCCGACAGGTTGGCACCATCGAGGTCCACGGTGCCCTGGTAGCGCTGACCCTTGACCGGATCGATGGTCAGGGTCAGGTGGCCGTCGGGCATCAACTGCGACAGGGTGGCGTCTGCCGGAATCTGGTCTGCCTCGTAACGGGCCATGCCGCGGATGTCGCGGTCACCGGAGCATTCCACCATCAGCAGCGGAATCGGCCCTGCGGAACGCGCCTGCAGAATCAGCAAGCCATCGAACTTCAATGCCCCCACCAGCAAGGCAGTGGCGGCCATCAGTTCGCCGAGCAGCGCCTTGACCGGTTGAGGGTACTCATGACGCGCCAGCACCGCAGCGTAGCTGTCGTCGAGAGACACCCACTCGCCGCGCACATCGCGCTCGTCGAAGATGAAACGTTGGGTGAAATCGGTATCAGGCAAATCGCTCATAGGTTTTGGCTATCTAAAAATGATGACAAAATGGTTACAAGGGTTATCGAAGAACCTGCGAGAACCCGTGACAGAGCGCTCAGAAGGCGCTCCGATTCCTGTTTGCAATAGAGGTATTTTATGGACAATCGACCACTGTTCCAAGCAAGGTGGTCCTTGGGGCCATTGGCAGCCTGCACGCTGCTACCCATCGCTCTACTGTGTTTCTGGTTATGGCCCATTGGCCAGATCTTGTGCCTGACTTTCGACGAGTGGCTGTTCCACAGCCTGAATGCGCCGCTGGCCGACAGCACCACCTGGCGCTACATCTGGACCGTCGGCAGCCTGCGCCCGTTCGACATCGTTGTCGGCCTGATCCTTCTGGCGGTGCTTATCCGGGGCGACTGGGTGTTCAAGGCCGCTCAAGTTCGTCAGGCCTTTTTCGGCTTTCTGGTCACGCTACTCCTCTTAGTGGTGATTCGCGCGCTGTTTTCCAAGTGGGTGGATGCAGCCGGGTGGCAACACAAGAGCCCGTCGATGATGTTTGACGACGTCGTCCACCTCAGTGACTACTACCCGAACCTGGAGGCGGCCTGGGAGCTGAAAGACCGCTCCAGCAAGAGTTTCCCGGGGGATCACGCCTCGGTGTTGCTGATCTGGGCGCTGTTCATGAGCGTGTTCAGCCGCCGGCTGGTGCAGTACCTGGTGATCTGGGGGCTGGCGGTGCTGTTCATGTTGCCGCGCCTGGTGGCCGGCGCTCACTGGGGGCAGGATGACTACATCGGCGGGTTGCTGATGGCGGTGCTGGCGCTGGGCTGGAGCTATTACACGCCGCTGGCGGCCAAGGGTAGCGCAGCGTTGATGCGCTGGACCGCGCCGTTGTTCAACATCGCGGCCAAGCTACCGTTGGTCAGGCGATTGGCGGTTATCCGCTAAATCGTTGGGGCCGCATAGCGGCCCCATTCAATCAAAGCTCCCATGCAGCTGGTGAATCTGCCGGCGCTGCTTCTTGGTCGGTCGGCCATCGGTGGTCACGCCCATGGCCCCCGCCTTGCGCAACTCGGCCGCCTGCTCGCGCCGGCGCACACTTTCTTCGGTTTCCTCGTATAACGTCTGCGCCTCCGGCGCCCCACGCCGCACCACCGACAACGCCTTCACCACCACGGTGCGCTCGTCAAACCCGGTGCGCAGCACAAATTCGTCCCCCACACGCGGCTCCTTGCCCGGCTTGCAACGCTCGCCCCGGCAATGCACCTTGCCACTCTCGATCGCCGCCTTGGCCAGCGCCCGCGTCTTGTAGAAACGCGCCGCCCACAGCCACTTGTCCAGGCGAACCTTGTCGTCGTCTTCGGCTTTTTGTGCCATCCCGTTACCTCGAACACTGTGTTTCATCGAACTGTACTACCGTAACCAGCGGATGCAAAAAATCCCCGCCATGCTTACAGTTCACACCTCATTCGCTGGGTGCGCTTCGTGAAGACATTTGACCATTTGACTGTGATCGGCCTGCGCGAGTGGGTCGCCCTGCCTGACCTCGGCGTGGCTGGGTTGCGCGCCAAGATCGACACCGGCGCCAGCACCTCCAGCCTGCACGCCACCGAGGTGGAGCCCTTCGAGCGCGACGGCAAGCCCTGGGTTCGCTTCACTGCGCACCTGGGCTCGGTGGTACAACTGCGCCACCGCCGTTGCGAAGCACCGCTGGTGACCATGAAAACCATCAAGAGCTCCAACGGCCAGGCCCAGACCCGTTATGTCATCCGCACGTCACTGGCCCTGGGCGATGGTGTCTGGGAAGTGGAGTTCACTCTGGCCTGCCGCAAGAGCATGCGCTACCGCCTGTTGCTGGGTTCCAAGGCCCTGATTCACGGCCAGTTGGTGGTCAACCCTGGCCTGAAATACGTACAAGACAAACCGGCCTTTCCGGCCACTCTTTCTCCTGCCACAGGTGCTGCATGAAGATCGCTGTGCTGTCGCGCAATCCGCGTCTGTATTCCACCCGCCGCCTGGTCGAAGCCGGTACCCAGCGCGGTCACGAAATGGTGGTGATCGATACCCTGCGGGCCTACATGAACATTGCCAGCCACAAGCCGCAGATCCACTACCGCGGCAAGCCGCTGGAAGGTTTCGACGCGGTCATCCCGCGTATCGGCGCCTCGGTCACCTTCTACGGCTGCGCAGTCCTGCGCCAGTTCGAGATGATGGGGGTGTATCCGCTCAACGAGTCGGTGGCCATTGCCCGCTCGCGCGACAAACTGCGCTCGTTGCAGCTGTTGTCACGACGCGGCATTGGCCTGCCGATCACCGGTTTCGCTCATTCGCCAGACGATATCCCCGACCTGATCCAGATGGTCAATGGTGCCCCGCTGGTAATCAAAGTGCTGGAGGGTACCCAAGGCATTGGTGTGGTGCTGTGTGAAACCACCCAGGCGGCCGAGTCGGTGATCGAGGCGTTCATGGGCCTAAAGCAGAACATCATGGTTCAGGAGTACATCAAGGAGGCCGGTGGCGCCGACATTCGCTGCTTCGTGGTGGGCGACAAAGTGATTGCCTCGATGAAGCGCCAGGCCAAGCCGGGTGAGTTCCGCTCCAACCTGCACCGGGGGGGCGTCGCCAGCCTGATCAAGATAACGCCTGAGGAGCGGATTACCGCGATTCGTGCAGCCAAGGTCATGGGGCTGAGCGTGGCGGGTGTGGATATCCTGCGTTCCAACCATGGGCCGCTGGTGATGGAGGTGAACTCGTCGCCGGGGCTGGAAGGGATTGAGGTGACCACCGGCAAGGACGTGGCCGGGATGATCATCGAGCATCTGGAGAAGAACGGCGGGCCTAATCAGACCCGGACCAAGGGTAAGGGCTGAGTTTGTGGGGCTGCGCTGCAGCCCCAGCAATTACACAGCATTGCGCGGTAACAACAACCCTAGCGGCAACCGCACCCGCGCTTCGATCCCACCACCGGACCGGTTGCGCAGCTCTACATTCCCGCCATGCTGCGCCGCGATCCTTTTGACGATCGCCAGCCCCAGCCCGGTGCCCTTGCCACCCCGCGCCCGGTCACCACGAATGAACGGGTTGAAGATGGTTTCCAGCTCCGATTCGTCGATCCCTGTACCACGGTCCAGCACGCTCAGCACCACATACGGCGCACTCTCGTCACCCGACACATAAGCCGCCACCTCGACCCCTTTGCCAGCGTGGTGCAGGGCGTTGCCGATCAGGTTGCCCAGCATGCGCTTGAGCGAAACCCGGCGCAGCGGAAATGGCGGAATAGGCTCCAGGCAAAGTCGCACACGTTCTTCCGGCTGGTTGTACGGCGCCACCACTTCGCGCACCAGGTCCGCCAGGTCGACCTCTTCTACCGGCTCGTCACGGCCATCGCGGATAAAGGCCAGGAACTGATCGAGGATCGCGTCCATGTCTTCGATATCGCGGACCATGTCGTCACTCAAATCGCTGTCGCTGTTCAGCAGTGACAGCGACAGGCGCAAACGGGTCAGCGGTGTGCGCAGGTCATGGGACACCCCGGCCAGCATCAGCTCACGCTCGCGCCCGGCCTGCTCGACGTCCTCGGCCATCTGGTTGAAGGCCTTGTACACCTCGGTCATTTCGCTGGGCGTGTCGCTGATCGGCAGGCGCACGCTGCGCCCCTGGCCCAGCTGACGAGCGGCGAACACCAGGCGCTTGAGCGGCTGGTTCAGCTGGCGAACGAAGATCCAGGCCGAGGCGGTGGACAAAAGGCCAATGGCCAGGAACCAGCCCAACACGTTCCAGATCTTCTGCCCGCGCAGCGGGTGTGGGTACAGCGGCACCTTCAGCCACCCGGGGCCCAGGCTGGGCGCATTGACCCACAACGCCGGTGGCGCATGAATGCGCAGCCGCACCTCGGTGTCCTCACCCAGTTCGGCCTGCATCTGCCGCTGGTAGATCTCGCTGTAGGGCCAGTGCTGTTCGCCCTCGGGCACACCCGAGCCGGTCACGCGGATAAGGCCAGCCGCCTCGGCAATCTTGTCGCGGTTTTCTTCATCGGCAGCCCAATAGGCACGCAAGGTCAGCGCCACACCGTGGCTGTACTGACGGTCGACCAGCACGTCCTCGTTCATCAGCAGGTAGACCAGGGTCAAGGCCTTGCTGAACAGGACCACGATCAACACCAGCCACAGGGTGCGGGCGAAGAAGCTTTGCGGAAACCAGAGCGGTGTTTTCATCGACGGCCAGGCATCATTTACCGGCGTTTCCGTCTGGCACGAACACGTAGCCCACGCCCCAGACGGTCTGGATGTAACGCGGCTTGGACGGGTCCGGCTCGATCATGCGGCGCAGACGCGAGATCTGCACGTCGATGGAGCGCTCCAGTGCATCCCACTCGCGGCCACGGGCCAGGTTCATCAGCTTGTCGCGGGTCAGCGGTTCGCGGGCGTGCATCACCAAGGCCTTGAGCACGGCGAACTCACCGGTGGTGAGCATGTGCACTTCATCGCCACGCTTGAGTTCGCGGGTAGCCAGCGACAGCTCGTAATCACCGAAAGTGACCGATTCGTCTTCGCTACCCGGTGCCCCCGGTACAGCGGGTGCCTGGCGGCGCAGCACGGCCTTGACGCGGGCCATCAGCTCGTCCGGGTTGAACGGCTTGCCCAGGTAGTCGTCGGCGCCCAGTTCCAGGCCTTTGATACGGCTCAACTCATCGCCTTTTGCGGTGAGCATGATGATCGGGATCTGGTTGTTCTGCTGGCGCAGGCGCTTGCACGCGGACAGGCCATCTTCGCCTGGCAGCATCAGGTCGAGCACCACCAGGTTGAACACCTCGCGTTGCAGCAGGCGGTCCATCTGTTCGGTGTTGGGCACCGCGCGGGCACGGTAGCCCTTGCTGGTGAAGAAACGTTCCAGCAGGCTGCTAAGCCCCGGGTCGTCGTCGACGATGAGAATCTTGTCACCTTCAGCGGTGTTTGCGGTGCCGGTCATGAATAACTCCTCTGATATCGCCGCGCATTATGGCGTAGCCATTGCTGCACGTTGCGTGAGCATTGTTAGCAGATTTTTCCCCGGGCGCCAGTTCCGGCTGGCCGGGCGCCATCACCGCAAGCCGTTTGCGATGGGTATAATGCGCGGCTTTCATCCAGCGCCACCGGGCGAAAAGCCCACAGGCGACCCCCGTATTCACAAATGTCAGGTGGTTTACATGGACAGCATCAACAGCCGTATCGCCGAGGAACTGGGCGTACGCCCCCAGCAGGTCGAGGCGGCCGTGGGCCTGTTGGACGAAGGCTCGACCGTGCCTTTCATCGCCCGTTATCGCAAGGAAGTGACCGGTAGCCTGGACGACACCCAACTGCGCCATCTGGAAGAGCGCCTGCGTTACCTGCGCGAACTCGACGAGCGCCGCGCCAGCATCCTGTCCAGCATCGAGGAACAAGGCAAGCTCACCCCGGAGCTGGCCCGCGAGATCAAGCTGGCCGACACCAAGACCCGCCTCGAAGACCTGTACCTGCCGTACAAGCAAAAACGCCGCACCAAGGGCCAGATCGCCCTGGAAGCCGGCCTGGGCGAGCTGGCCGACAGCCTGTTCAACGACCCGACCCTGGCACCGGAAAGCGAAGCCGCACGCTTCGTCAACGCCGAAAAAGGCGTGGCCGACGTCAAGGCTGCGCTGGAAGGCGCCAAGTACGTCCTCATGGAGCGTTTCGCCGAAGACGCCTCGCTGCTCGAAAAACTGCGCAACTTCCTCAAGCAGGAGTCGGTGCTCAGCGCTCGCGTGGTAGCGGGCAAGGAAGAAGAAGGCGCCAAGTTCCGCGACTACTTCGCCCACGACGAACTGCTGCGCACTGCCCCGTCGCACCGCGCCCTGGCGATCTTCCGCGGGAGAAACGAAGGCGTGCTGAGTGCCTCGCTGAAAGTCGGCGAAGAGCTGCCTGGCACCCTGCACCCGTGCGAAGTGATGATCGGCAACCACGTCGGCATCGAAAACCGCAGCCGCCCGGCCGACAAGTGGCTGGGTGAAGTGGTGCGCTGGACCTGGAAGGTCAAGCTGTACACCCACCTGGAAACCGACCTGTTCGGCGAGTTGCGCGACAACGCCGAAGGCGAGGCGATCAACGTGTTCGCCCACAACCTGCACGACCTGCTGTTGGCCGCCCCGGCCGGCCCGCGCGCCACCCTGGGCTTCGACCCGGGCCTGCGCACCGGCTGCAAGATCGCCGTGGTCGATGCCACCGGCAAGCTGCTGGACCACACCACGGTCTACCCGCACGCGCCGAAAAACGACTGGGACCGCACCCTTTCCATCATGGCCGCGCTGTGCGCCAAGCACTCGGTGGAGCTGGTCGCCATCGGCAACGGCACCGCCAGCCGCGAAAGCGACAAGCTGGTGGCCGAACTGGTCAAAAAATACCCAGCGCTGAAAATTACCAAAATCATGGTCTCCGAAGCCGGCGCTTCGGTGTACTCGGCATCGGAACTGGCCGCCCGCGAGTTCCCTGACCTGGATGTGTCGATCCGTGGCGCCGTGTCGATCGCCCGCCGCCTGCAGGACCCACTGGCAGAGCTGGTGAAGATCGACCCGAAATCCATCGGTGTCGGCCAGTACCAGCACGACGTGTCCCAGTTGAAACTGGCGCGTGGCCTGGATGCCGTGGTCGAGGACTGCGTGAACGCCGTGGGCGTGGACGTGAACACCGCTTCGGTGGCGCTGCTGACCCGTATCTCTGGCCTCAACGCCACGCTGGCACAGAACATCGTCGCCCATCGCGATGCCAACGGCCCGTTCGCCACGCGTGCAGCGCTGAAAAAGGTCAGCCGCCTCGGTGAGAAAACCTTCGAACAAGCCGCTGGCTTCCTGCGTGTGATGAACGGCGACAACCCGCTGGACGCCTCCGCAGTGCACCCCGAGGCCTACCCGCTGGTGCAACGCATTGCCGCCGACACCGACCGCGACATCCGTTCGCTGATCGGCGACAGCAGCTTCCTCAAGCGCCTGGACCCAAAAAAGTTCACCGACGAAACCTTCGGCCTGCCGACCGTCACCGACATCCTGCAGGAGCTGGACAAACCGGGCCGCGACCCACGCCCCGAGTTCAAGACCGCCACCTTCCAGGACGGCGTAGAAGACCTCAAGGACCTGGAGCCGGGCATGATCCTCGAAGGCGTGGTCACCAACGTCACCAACTTTGGCGCCTTCGTCGACATCGGCGTGCACCAGGACGGCCTGGTGCACATCTCGGCGCTGTCGGAAAAGTTCGTCAAGGACCCGCGTGAAGCGGTCAAGGCCGGCGACGTGGTCAAGGTCAAGGTCATGGAAGTGGACATCCCGCGTAAACGCGTCGGCCTGTCCATGCGCATGAGCGACACACCGGGCGAAAAGGTCGAAGGCAACCGCGGCGGCAACCGTGGCAATAGCGGCAACCGTCAGCAGCAGGCGCCGCGCCAGCGTGAGACCGCCACTGCCGCTCCGGCCAACAACGCCATGGCCGCCCTGTTCGCCAACGCCAAGCAGTTGAAGAAGAAGTGATGGACGTACCACGCGAATACGTCGAAAGCGCCTTCAGCCAACTGCTGGGCTGCCGCCTGCAACGTCTGGAAACAGGCGTTGCAGAGGTGGCCCTGGCGCTTGAGCCGCACTTGCGCAACCGTGGCCAGAAGCTCCACGGCGGGGCAATCTTCAGCCTGGTGGACATCGCGATGGGCCTGGCCTGCTCGGCCAGCCATGGCTTTGACCAGCAAAGCGTCACCATCGAGTGCAAGATCAACTACATGCGCGCCGTCAGTGATGGCGAAGTGCTGTGCACCGCCCATGTGCTGCACGCCGGGCGGCGTACCCTGGTGGTCGACGCCGACGTAGTCCAGGGCGACAAGCTGGTGGCAAAAGCGCAAGGAACCTTCGCGGTTCTCTAGCTCACCAAGCTGTATCTGCGGTATTTTCAGCAGTGCGCTGGCACTGCTGGAACCGCGTAAACCAGGCGACAACGCCAGTTCCTTTCTCCCTACCCTTGTAGACCGTTATCTCTACCCCCATATTGGGGCGACTGACGCGTGAAGGAATACATCTTGAGCGACCTCCTCAACCGCCGCCTGAGCCTGCTCGGCGCCAATCTCCCCCTGCTCAAGCAGTGCCTGCACGGTATTGAGCGCGAATGCCTGCGCGTGACCGACGAAGGTCGCCTGGCCCAGACCCCGCACCCGGAAGCTTTGGGGTCGGCGCTGACCAACGAGCAGATCACTACCGACTATTCCGAGTCGCTGCTGGAGTTCATCACGCCAGCCCTGCCCGACCCGGCCAAGGTACTCGAAAGCCTCGAGCAGACCCACCGCTTCGTCTACAGCAAGCTGGGCGACGAATACCTGTGGAGCCCGTCGATGCCGTGCACGCTGCCGGCCGAGGAGGACATCCCGATTGCCGAGTACGGCACCTCGAACATCGGCAAGCTCAAGCACGTCTACCGCAAGGGCCTGGCCCTGCGCTACGGCCGCACCATGCAGTGCATCGCCGGTATCCATTACAACTTCTCGCTGCCCGAGGCCCTGTGGCCGCTGCTGCGCGAAGCCGAAGGCAGCACTGAAGACAACCGCGACTACCAGTCGTCGGCCTATATCGCCCTGATCCGCAACTTCCGCCGCTACAGCTGGCTGCTGATGTACCTGTTCGGCGCTTCGCCGGCCCTGGACAAAGGCTTCCTGCGTGGCCGCCCGCACCAGCTCGAAGAGCTGGATGCCGAAACCCTGTTCCTGCCCTATGCCACCAGCCTGCGCATGAGCGACCTGGGCTACCAGAGCAACGCCCAGGCCGGCCTCACGCCGTGCTACAACAACCTGGCCAGCTACACCGATAGCCTGCGCAAGGCCGTGGGCACGCCCTACCCGCCGTACGTAGAAGTCGGTACCCACGTGGACGGCGAGTGGGTGCAGCTGAACACCAACATCCTGCAGATCGAGAACGAGTACTACTCGAACATCCGCCCCAAGCGGGTTACCTACACCGGCGAACGGCCGATCCAGGCCCTGACCTCGCGTGGCGTGCAGTACGTGGAAGTGCGTTGCCTGGACATCAACCCGTTCCTGCCCGTGGGCATCGACCTGACCGAGGCGCGCTTCCTTGATGCGTTCCTGCTGTTCTGCGCACTGGAAGACAGCCCGCAGCTGGACAACGGCGAATGCGGCCAGTGCACCAGCAACTTCCTGACCGTGGTCAAGGAAGGCCGTCGCCCGGGCCTGGCGCTGCATCGCGATGGCCAGCCAATCAGCTTGAAAGATTGGGCCAGCGAGCTTATCGGGCGTATCCGGCCACTGGCCGACCTGCTCGACCAGGCGCAAGGCGTTGACGAGCACGCCAAAGCCCTGGATGCCCAGCAAGCCAAGGTTGACGACGCTTCGCTGACACCGTCGGCCCAGGTGCTGGCACGCATGACCGAACACGACGAAACCTTCGTCCAGTTCTCCCTGCGCCAAAGCCGGATCCACGCCGAAACGTTCCGCGAACAGCCCCTGAACAACGAGCAGCAACAGGCGTTCGAAACACTGGCCCGTGAATCGCTCGCCAAGCAATCGGAGCTGGAACAGGAAGAAGTCGGTGACTTCGACCTGTTCGTCGGTGCCTACCAGGCCAGCATCCTGGCGATCAGCAACTGATGACCCGTACCGCCACCCCGCGCAAGCCGCGCGCCAGCAGCCAGGCCAGGATCGAAGCGATCCTGACGGCTGCACGCGAGTTGCTGGCAGAGCAAGGGGTGGCGGCACTGTCCATCTACAGCGTGGCCGAACGGGCACAGATTCCGCCGTCGTCGGTGTATCACTTCTTCGCCAGTGTGCCAGCGTTGCTGGAAGCACTGACTGCCGACGTACACCGGGCCTTTCGCGAAGCACTGAGTGCACCGATCGACAGCAGCGCGTTCAGCACTTGGCACGAACTCTCACGGCTCATCGAAGAACGCATGCTTTGTATCTATAACGAAGATGCGGCGGCGCGGCAGCTGATCCTGGCCCAGCATGGGCTGAGCGAAGTGGTGCAGGCCGATCGGCAGCACGACATGGAACTGGGCGACTTGATGCACAAGTTGTTCGACCAGCATTTTCACCTGCCGGTGATGCCACTAGATGTGGATGTGTTTGCGTTGGCCATGGAACTGAGCGACCGGGTGTATGCGCGATCGGTGCAGTTGCACGAAGCGATCACCCCGCGCATGGCCGAAGAAGGCAAGCGGGTGTTCGAGGCGTATCTGGGGTTGTACCTGCCGCCGTTTCTGGCCAAGCGTTCAGGCTGAAATTGTTAGGGCTGCGAAGCAGCCCCGATATCGAGCAGCAGCATCACAGCTTGGCGATAGACACTTCAGTCGACTTCACGAAGGCAATCACTTCGCTGCCAACCTGCAACTCCAGCTCCTTTACAGAACGGGTGGTGATGACCGAAGTCACGATACCCGAGGCGGTCTGTACGTCGATTTCCGACAGTACCGGGCCTTCGAGGATTTCTTTCACGGTGCCTTTGAACTGGTTGCGGACGTTGATGGCTTTGATAGTCATGATTTGATTCCTTCTGTATGGCTTCAGTCTGGTAAGTGAGTGAGTCAGTGCGCCCAACGCAACTGCGTGGGCAGAGGGGCTACAGGGTCCGGCTCGGGCGCAGTGCCCGGGGCCGACAGAACACGGTTGAGCACTTCGCTTTCCAGCGCGGCCAGGCGGTGCGAACCACGCGCCCGGGGCCGTGCCAGGTCGACAGTAAGGTCGAGCCCGACCTCGCCGTCCTCGATTAAAATCACCCGGTCAGCGACGGCAACGGCTTCGCTGACATCGTGGGTGACCAACAGCACGGTGAAGCCATGCTGACGCCACAGGCGCTCGATCAATTGCTGCATCTCGATACGGGTCAATGCATCCAGCGCACCCAGCGGCTCATCCAGCAGCAGCAGGCGTGGCTGGTGAATCAAGGCGCGGGCCAAGGCCACGCGCTGCTTCTGGCCACCCGAGAGGGCTGCCGGCCATTCATTGGCGCGATCAGCCAGGCCCACCGCCTCCAGCGCTTCCAGCGCACGTGGGCGCCAGTCACCAGACAGGCCCAGGCCAACGTTGTCGATCACCTTCTTCCAAGGCAGCAGGCGTGCGTCCTGGAACATCAGGCGGGTTTCCTCACGGGCCTCTTCCAGCGGCGCAGCACCGGCCAGCAGTTGGCCGGCGGTGGGTTGATCGAGCCCGGCCAGCAGGCGCAGCAAGGTGCTCTTGCCGCAGCCGCTGCGGCCAACGATGGCAACGAACTGGCCGGCCGGAATGTGCAGGTCGATACCTTTCAGCACTTCGCGCTGGCCAAAGGTCTTGCGCAGGCCATTGGAGGCCAGCGGGATGCCACGCAACAGGCGAGGTGGCTGTTCCTTGAGCACGGTCATGCACCCTCCTTCCTGGCTACTTGATAGGCCGGGTGCCAGCGCAGCCACACACGTTCCAGGCCGCGAGCGGCGAGGTCGGCGAGCTTGCCAAGCACGGCGTACAGGACGATGGCCAGTACCACCACGTCGGTCTGCAGGAACTCACGGGCATTCATTGCCAGGTAACCGATGCCGGCGTTGGCCGAGATGGTTTCCGCCACGATCAAGGTCAGCCACATGAAGCCCAGCGCAAAGCGCACACCCACCAGAATCGATGGCAGCGCCCCGGGCAGGATCACCTGGCGGAACAGGCTGAAGCCGGACAAGCCATAGCTGCGCGCCATTTCCACCAATGCCGGGTCGACATTACGAATGCCGTGGTAGGTGTTCAGGTAAATCGGGAACAACGTGCCCAACGCGACCAGGAAAATCTTTGCCGACTCGTCGATACCGAACCACAGGATCACCAGCGGGATCAGTGCCAGGTGCGGCACGTTGCGGATCATCTGCACCGAGCTGTCGAGCAGGCGTTCGCCCCAGTTCGACAAGCCGGTGATGAACCCCAGCACCAGGCCGATGCTGCCGCCGATGACGAAGCCCAGGCCGGCACGCCAACCGCTGATGGCCAGGTGGGTCCAGATTTCGCCGCTGCGCACCAGCTCGACACCCGCGCTGACCACAGCGCTGGGTGCCGGCAGAATGCGCGTCGACAGCCAGCCAGCGCTGACCGCTAACTGCCAAGCTGCCAACAGCAGCACCGGCAGCGCCCACGGCGCCAGGCGCTGGGCCAGGTTGGAGGAAGTTGCACGACTCATGGCCCGGCCCTCAGCTCTGCGACACGGACTTGGGCAGGATGTCGTTGGCTACCATCTCGCCGAACGGGCTTACGTAGCCGCCGGTTTTCGGTTGCTCCGGGCGTTGTACATCGAGGTGCGGGAACAGCAGCTCAGCAACCCGGTACGACTCTTCCAGGTGTGGGTAACCCGAGAAGATGAAGGTATCGATACCCAGATCGGCGTATTCCTTCACCCGTGCTGCCACAGTCGGGCCATCGCCCACCAGTGCGGTACCGGCGCCGCCACGCACCAGGCCAACACCCGCCCACAGGTTGGGGCTGACTTCCAGGTTGTCGCGGTTGCCGCCATGCAAGGCAGCCATGCGCTGCTGGCCCACCGAGTCAAAGCGCGCCAGCGAGGCCTGGGCACGGGCGATGGTGTCATCGTCCAGATGCGAAATCAGCTTGTCGGCAGCGGCCCAGGCCTCTTCGTTGGTTTCCCGCACGATCACATGCAGGCGGATACCGAAGCGTACTTCTCGGCCTTGAGCGGCCGCTTTTTCGCGCACCTGGGCAATTTTTTCGGCAACAGCTGCCGGTGGCTCACCCCAGGTCAGGTACAGCTCGACCTGCTCGGCGGCCAGGTCCTGTGCTGCCTCGGACGAGCCGCCGAAATACAGCGGAGGACGTGGTTGCTGAATCGGTGGGTAGAGCAGCTTGGCGCCCTTCACCTGAATGTGTTTGCCGTCGTAATCGACGTTTTCGCCTTCAAGCACCTTGCGCCAGATACGGGTGAATTCGACCGAGGCTTCGTAGCGCTCTTCATGGCTCAGGTGCAGGCCATCACCGGCCAGTTCGTCCGGGTCGCCACCGGTTACCAGGTTGAACAGGGCACGGCCATTGGACAGGCGATCCAGCGTTGCCGCCTGGCGTGCTGCCACGGTTGGCGAAATGATGCCTGGGCGCAGGGCCACCAGGAATTTCAGTCGCTGGGTCACAGGGATCAGCGACGCGGCCACCAGCCAGGAGTCCTCGCAGGAGCGCCCGGTGGGGATCAGCACCCCGCCAAAACCCAGACGGTCAGCGGCTTGGGCGATCTGCTGCAGGTAACCGTGGTCGACCGCACGGGCGCCGTCGGAAGTGCCCAGGTACTTGCCGTCACCGTGGGTTGGGAGGAACCAGAAAATGTTAAGGCTCATTGGAGTTGTCTCCTCAAGGGTGGCTCAAGCCAGGGCGACGCCCCGGCACAGGCGAATCAATCAAGGCGCGCTAGCGACCTTGGCCGGGGGTGTCCAGATCACGTCCTTGATGCTCAGTGGCTTGGGTATCAGCTTGAGCGCCTGGAAGGTGTCGGCGATTTTCTGTTGTGCGGCCACGACCTCGGGGGTGAGCGGCGCTGCACCGTAGCCTTGGCGTTTGACCGAGGTCAGGGTGATGTCGGCGGGCAGGCCGAGCAGCGGTGCGACCTGGTCGGTCACTTCTTGCGGGTTGGCCTGGGACCACTCGCCCACGGCGCGCACTTCCTCGATCACGGTGTTGATCACCGCCGGGTGCCGGGTGGCGTAGTTGCGGGTGGCCAGGTAGAACTGGTGGTTGTCGACCAGGCCCTTGCCATCACGCAGGGTGCGGGCCTGCAACTGTTGCTCGGCGGCGGCCTGGTACGGGTCCCAGATGACCCAGGCATCCACACTGCCCCGCTCGAAGGCGGCGCGGGCATCGGCGGGTGGCAGGTAGACGGGCTGGATGTCGCTGTACTTCAGGCCGGCATCTTCCAGCGCGCGCACCAACAGGTAGTGAACGTTCGAGCCTTTGTTGAGGACGACTTTCTTGCCCTTGAGGTCTTTCACCGACTGGATAGCTGAGCCTTTCGGCACCAGGATCGCCTCGCTGTGGGGTGCTGGCGGCTCGTAAGCCACATACAGCAGGTCGGCACCGGCAGCCTGGGCGAATACAGGCGGGGTCTCGCCGGTTACGCCAAAATCGATGGAGCCGACATTCAGCCCTTCAAGCAGCTGCGGTCCACCGGGGAACTCGGTCCACTGCACCTGCACGCCCTGCTCTGCCAGGCGCTTTTCCAGCGTGCCCTTGGCCTTGAGCAGCACCAGGGTGCCGTATTTCTGGTAACCGATACGCAGGCTTTCGGCCTGGGCTTGGGTAATGGCGCCGAAGGACACAGCCGCCGCAAACAGGGCGACCAGACCGCGACGCAAGAAGACTGTGCGCATGGCGCTCTCCTGTACGTTTGGGTTCGGGTTGCACCTGCTTGCCTCGTTGTCGGGCGAGTAAGGTGGTGAAGCGGGTTGGGCCGGTCAGATGCTCCAGCGAGCGCTGATCAGGCGTTCATTCAGTACGCCGGGGGCCACGGGGCGTGGCCGACGGGCCAGGGCAACGTGGAAGGTTTCCAGCGAGTCCAGCAGGCGTTCTTCCAGTGCCGGTACCAACTGCGCGGGCTTCGTGCCGTCTGCGTAAGACACCTGACTGTCGTCGGCGAAGATCCCTTGCAGGGTCTCTTGTGCCTTGAGTGCCGACAGCACGGGTTTCAATGCGTAATCCACCGCCAGCATGTGGGCGATGCTGCCACCGGTGGCGATTGGCAATACGATCTTGTGCGCCAGGGCGCGTTCGGGCAGCAGGTCGAGCAGTGTTTTCAGTGCACCGGCAAACGACGCCTTGTACACCGGAGTGGAAACGATCAGGCCATCGGCCTGGGCTACCAGCTGTTGGAAGTGCTGCACATGCGGGCTGTCGAAACGGGCATACAGCAGGTCTTCGGCGGGGAAGTCACGTACCTGGAACGTCACCACTTCAACGCCACGGCCCTGCAGCCACTGGCGCGAACGCTCAAGCAGCACGCCGGAGCGTGAACGAGGACTTGGGCTACCACCGATTGAGACGACCAGCATTGCAGCGCTTCCTTGTGTTCTGTTGAGGGAGACATTAACAGCTGCTACATATATCTAGAAATCATATTTTTTCATTTGTTTATTCTTTTTAGATACAAGACTTGACGGTTGTAGGAGGGCGTACATCGAGCGCCGCCCGCGCGGCGCATCGCGAGCTGCGCTCGCTCCTACGTTTGTTTCGGGCCAATTATTCCTGTGGAATTTGAGCGCGAACGCTTTGGTGTATGTCTCGATATCGCGTCGTATGAACTAGGCGGTCGCGCGCGCCTGTCACAGGCGTTACTGGCCCAAAACAAACGTAGGAGCGAGCACAGCTCGCAATGCGCCGCGCGGGCGGCGCTCGATCTCACAGGCACCAAAAATCTATAGGCATAAAAAAGGGCCGTCGAAACGGCCCGAAAATCCCTGCTTGGCTAAGAGCAATGCAACGAGGAATCCTTTAACGATTAGGCTGCGGGGTCAGACGCAGGTAGGGTTTGACCGCCCGGTATCCTTTCGGGAAGCGCTGCTTGATCTCTTCCTCGTCCTTGAGCGAAGGCACGATCACCACCTCGTCACCGTCCTGCCAGTTACCTGGTGTGGCGACCTTGTGGTTGTCGGTCAGTTGCAGCGAGTCGATCACCCGCAGAATTTCATTGAAATTGCGCCCGGTACTGGCCGGATAGGTAATGGTCAGGCGCACCTTCTTGTTCGGGTCGATCACGAACAGCGAACGCACGGTGAGGGTGTCACTGGCGTTCGGGTGGATCAGGTCGTACAGGTCGGACACCTTGCGGTCGGCGTCGGCGATGATCGGGAAATTGACCACGGTGTTCTGGGTTTCGTTGATGTCATCGATCCAGCGGTGGTGCGAGTCGACCGGGTCTACCGACAAGGCGATGGCCTTGACCCCACGCTTGGCGAAATCATCTTTCAGCTTGGCGGTCAGGCCCAGCTCGGTGGTGCACACCGGGGTGAAGTCGGCCGGGTGGGAGAACAATACCCCCCAGCTGTTGCCCAGCCACTCGTGGAAGCGGATTTTGCCTTCGCTGGAATCCTGTTCGAAATCGGGGGCGATATCGCCGAGTTTGAGGCTCATGGGCTGCGGCTCCTTGGCTGGGTTCTGTACCGTATGGGTTCAATGTGCCTGCATTCGGTTAAAAACAAAAAGAATAAATAACGATTTATTTATAACCATAATGCATACGAATTCGTAGG
>NZ_BCBJ01000120.1:0-43154 GCF_001320605.1 Pseudomonas sp. NBRC 111133
TACGGAGCAAGCGCAGAGTGCAAGACAGGGCTCCGAACTGTCGCAGCGGGGTGAAATTTGCGGATGGCGGCCGTACTCGTACTCAGTTGTCGCATTCTGATCGGATATTCCCTACGGTCGTAGATGCGGCACCGCAGCATTGAAAAGCGCTTTCGACTTCTTCAAAGCTGACGATTCGGCGAGGTCGGGTCCGCTGGCACAGTCCATGCCTTCAACGGACCTTTTCCCTCGTTTGCACGGCTTGACATAACCCTCCATGGACTATTCGAGCAATTCCTTCACTCTCTGGTGGGCACCGGACATATCTGACCGGAGCAAATACTCATTCAAGGCCAGGTGGCCATCCACGCCTTTCGCTGACGCCACGCCATGCACAAACTCTGGCGTGTGAATAAGCCCAGGGAAGCAGCCAACTGCCAGGCTTCGACCATTACGCTGTACCATCATCGGCACTGACCCCATGGCATCGAACCTACAGTGGTAACCGTCGAGTTCGAGACTGGCGCGCAATTGCGACAGTGTCTGCCACTGCTCCTCTAGGGGCGCACAGCCGGGCGCTACGCCATCCACTGCATACTTCAATAGCGTCGCTCCGAGATGCCTGTCGAGACGGCTCTGCAGGTGTTGATTATGGAAGTGATTCAGACACTCAGTGCAGGACGTCTCACAGTCGCAGCTTTCTAACAGTTCGCGTGTTGCCTGTAGGATCTCCACGATGTGCCGGGCTGCGATCTCAGCGTACCCTGCTCCTCCCGAAAGAGTGTCATATAGGAAGACTTCCAGCACGCGCGCCTCGCCTTGGACTCCGGGGTCGATCCTGAAACCCGAGCCGAACTCTGAGGGGTCGAGGTCCAGTTGCGGGTGACGACTTGCCGCCAGCCTGAGTGCCTCGGCAATTGAATGAAGAGCATCTTCGAGGATTTGTAAGACCACGACCTCGGCTGTATTCGTAACCAGTGGTGCTTCAACTTTCAACCTGAGTAGTAGCAGGTCTGTCTTGAAATCATGGCCGAGGAGGACCTGTTTAAAGCGTCCGGAGCAATGTGTCGGCGTGCCTTTCGGAGCCACTAACTTGTAGGGCCGGTCATGTGCGCCGGGATGAGCGTTACGATCAGACACAGATGCGTGGCCGCATTCAACGCATACAGAGAAGCCACCAGATTCGGCCCCCTCGATACCTCTGTTTACTGTCACCAGCGTCTGGTCAACCGCATGGGTAAAGCTCGCGCTAGTCCCACAGGAATGGAAGGACAACTCATCTGGATTAACCGGCTGTGGAAATTGCGCCATCGTTGCGAAGGTGATTTCCTGCTCTCGATCGTTTTCAGGTAAGTCTTCGGCTTTTTCCGGGCCGAACACTTCCGGCAAAATCATCATCTCTGTGGCAAGTACGCCACCGCATACCGGACATGGATCTTTAGGGTCAGAGGGCATGTTGGGGTTGCGGACAAAAGTACAGGTTTTGCAGTGAACATGGCGTTTGGCATTTTTGAACAGTGGCGCAGCTCGGTTGACCACATTACCTGGCAGGTCGGCGAAGACCCCACCGGATCGATAGGTATGTCGATCGATCACGATAAGCCGTCCCGGGGCATATTCACTCAAGGCTTTGCTGATCGATTGCTGCGGACGTTGAACGGTCTGAATTTCTAACCTGCCATTAACCCTGGCCAAGCTCTCCACCAAGAAGCTGCACAAATTCGTCGGAAACGCATAGGTAGGCAGCAATCCGTGGTGGAAGAGAAACTCCAGCAATTCTTTTTGCTCGATTTCAGCGTCGGAAGCATTGCTGTCATCGTCATTGGCCTCATCTGACTCCTGCCCTTCGCTCTCGTCGACTTGACTCAGCGCCTGTTGCGGTAACTGAGCCGCTAACTCATGAAGCCTCTGCATCAAGCCGCGAACGGTCTCCTCGAGCCACTCCAACAAGGTGGCCCCTTGGGTATCGAGACTCGGCGGGAGCCATGCCAGTACGGACTGCTTTAAAGGGCCATTGTCCTGAAGTACCTTACTCGTGACCCAAGCCTTGAATTGCTCGAGATTAAGCCCGGAGTCGTTACCGCCGAAAAAGAAATCATGGGTCGCACCCAAAGCCTTTTGCAGCAATGCCGTCTTGGATGATGGCAGAACCGGGTTCTGGGCCATGATCTCATGGAAGAACGTTTGGAACAGATAGGCGTGGACGTGACGACGAGCAATCTTGGCGTTATCGACCTTAATCTCGGGCGTGCGTGGTGGTCCTGCCACAATGTGCCGAGGGTTAAGGAAATAGTGACTGTCGTGCGGTCCGTTTTGTGAGTAGGTCACCACCGTGGAAACGGATGCGCCTCGGCGCCCCGCGCGCCCAGCGCGTTGCTGATAGTTTTCTCGTTGAGGAGGCACGTTGCGCAGAGCAACCGCTACCAATGAACCGATGTCGACGCCTACCTCCATGGTAGTCGTGCAACTGAGTACATCGATCGGGCGGTCGGTAGCATCGATCAGCACATCTTGGAAGCGAAGCTCATAAAGCTCCGTGGTCGCATGGACCTTGTTGCGATCACGATTCGACAACTGTGCCGTGTGCTCTTCCACATTGAGATTGGAGAGCCTCGCACCCGGCTGCAATGCTTCCCACACCGGTTCGCGCCAGAGTCCCTTGCGGGCAGTTAGATACTCACTCGTAGCAGGATCCACAAGCGTGGCACGATCACTCCCGCACGCCAGGCAAATTTTGCCTGCTAATGCGAGCGGTGTGACCGCTGTGCACTGGCCGCATTGCGCCCAGACGTGATTGAGGTCCACCACCAAGTTAAGTGAGTTAGGCGACAGGAACCAGGCACCGTTTTCCTCATCGGCTAGATGGTTGCGCAGCGTCGCTTCGAGTAGCTCTAGCGTTGTCATTTGACCGGGCAGATGGGTGGCGAGCGCCTCTCTCAGCGCTTTATCAAACTTGCCGTTGCTGCCCCACGATGGTTTTCCATAGCCCGCCGCTTTGATACGCAGTATACGATCAATCGATTTATCGAACGCAAATTCCTGCAGCAGCATTTCTATCCAGCCAATAGTAAGTGCTCGCAGGTCCTGGTCTGCGAGTGATACACCCGACGCGACGAGATCCTGCTTGATTTTCCTCAGCTTGGTGTTGACAGGCTCGACATAGCCAATGGTTGTCCCTGTCAATGAGTAGTAGCTGCTGCACAGCAGCTTGAGCAAAGCGATGCGATAGCGTGCTGGCAACTCCGGAGGTAGACCACTTTGTTGAAGTGCCTCTTCCAAATCAGAGTCGCAATCGCGTTTGTATAGGGCAATGGCGTCGGCGACCTTGCGCGCGTCAACGCCGTCAAACAGCGGTAGATCAAACTCGGTGAGCACGTCTAGAAAACCGGTGTAAAGCACTTGCGTAGGCCGTGGTTCCCGCGAAATATCTCGCAGTTTTTGGCAGGCTAAGGCAATAGCTTGCCTAAATACATCCAGTTCTATGTCGCGAGGAATGTCTCGTGCCAGACGAGCCGCTTTCTGACGGCCGTCCGAAAAGATAAGGACCTTGCGCCCACCGTTTGGATGGCGGGCATCTACAACCCTGCTCTCTGGTTGCCTGGCCATCTGGGTTCGAACCAGAGTAGTAAACGGTGCCTCCCCCTTGGTGATGTGGTCCATGATCTTTGAGGGTTCATCTTTACCGTTGCGAATCCTTCGTGTGCAGACGGGGCAATTATCGAAAGTAATCGGCTCCCCCATCGATGTTTTGTCCGGCACTCGCACCCTGCGAAACCCGTCGACCCCTTCCTGGCTGGTCGAGCTCATAATACCCGTCGAAATGTGCAGCCATTTGTCGCGGTGACGGCTCCGCGGGTGTGTCGTTTCCTCGACAAAAATATCCACTGGCATCAACGCCGCCGTGCCCGATTCGGAGAACGGGCCATTGGGTTGGTGCCAAACGAAATCCATCTCTGCGTTCACGTAGCCGCGTAAGAAGGCAGCACCGCAGTCACGATGGGTAAGAAATTCAAACACTCGGCCTTTGGACTCGCAGTTGCACTGCGTCGCGGGCTTGGTTCGCAAACTTCCCAAGACAGTTGCGCCTTCGTGGTTCCCATGACGGCTGGAACAATTCGGATCAATGCATGCATAGAGGCCCGGCAAGCCGCGGTGAAACAGATGGAGCCGCGTCGGTAATAAAACCCGGCCATCTGCAAGTCGTTGGGCGTGGCTTCCCAGCGCCAGCAGCGCATCGGTAGCCTTTTCTGG
The DNA here is from genome assembly GCF_001320605.1 of Pseudomonas sp. NBRC 111133. NCBI lineage: Bacteria > Pseudomonadati > Pseudomonadota > Gammaproteobacteria > Pseudomonadales > Pseudomonadaceae > Pseudomonas > Pseudomonas sp. NBRC 111133. Next base: position 4,231 of record NZ_BCBJ01000120.1, read on the forward strand.
GCGGTTGTCCTGCGTCCGACCGAAGAGCTTTTCGCTGAGGTCATCAAGCTTTTCGGCTTTGCCTGAGACCAACTCGATCAGCCTCTCCAAGGGACCAAATCCGGTGAGGTTCTCGAATAGCCAGTTCCGCAAACCGGCGTGATCGGAGCCTTGGAATGGGGCCCAGCCGAGGGCTCGAGCCAGGTCATTCAGCGCACGCGTCGCCGATGATAGGTCGTTTGCCGCGCGCTGGAATGCAGGCAGATCCAAGGCGGCGAGCGCTTGTATCTGCTCATCGGTGATGCTGCGATCACCGGACCGGGGCTCATGGGTACCTTGAATCACGCGAAGACGACGCGGCGAGCTTTCCAATAACCCGGTCAAATCACCGGCAAACCGCCTACCGTTTTCAGCCGCAGCAGCCTCACTACCCAGGCTCGCACTGGTCAGAATGCAGCGCATGCGCTCGCGTGGAATGTCCAGGCGGGCGCAGAGCCGGCGAATCAGCAGCGCAACCTCTGCGCCGCCCGCTCCGCGGTACATGTGGGCTTCATCGAGTACCAGGATAAACTCGTTGCGAATGTCGTTTTTCAACCAGTCCTTGGTCTGCTCGAAGATGTCCCGCTCGATGGGGCGCATCAGCATGTATTCGAGCATTGAATAGTTGGTGATTAGCAGTTCGGGACAACGCACCTGCATTTCGTCACGTGTCATCAACTCACGGTCGCCAGGCTGCGTGAGGAGTCGCCCTTTCCAGTTTTTGGAAATGAATTCTTTGCCCTGCCGCTTACCTGACGAATAAGTTTTGGTCTGTACGGTGTCATCAGCATAAAAACCGACGAGATCTTTGCTTGGCCAGCGCCCGATTTTAGCCAGTTCGCCTTGTACTGCCGGGACGTTGGCGACCTTTTTGTAGAACTGTTCGAACAGTGGCTTGATGAAGCGTTCATCGCGGCTACTTTCCCGCTTGCCTGGGTAAGGCGTGCGCCCTGTATAACTGCCAAAGCGAATCGGGAACGTCCGGCCCTGCTGCAGGATACCTGCCGCGTCGGTGTTGCCAAATATGCGTCGGATCCGCGCCAGTTGATCATTTACCAGCGCGTTCATGGGATACAACAGCATGGCCCGGCACCCGGGCATTGATGCGGACTTTGGCCGCTCTGCTCCCTCAATCGCCAGGGAGCCGATCACTGGCATCAGAAAACTCTCGGTTTTTCCTGAGCCCGTACCAGTGGCGATGACTAAGTCCGCCGACTCATCACCCAAGAATGCGGTCAAGGCCTGCGACTGATGCTCATACGGCCGCGGATAAAGCCCCAAGCCCATCCCGGACAAGTCGCTCAGTACTGAAGCAGCCGCCAGCGGGATGGCCAAATGCTGATAAGCTTCACCGGTTTTATAGACTTGCGTGGCCTCCACGTAGGGGGCCTGGGCGATGGTTGCATTGGCTTGCAAAAGCGCGTGGCGCTCTCTGACCAGTCCCTCATCACGGATGTGATATTGCGCCTCGATGTATTGCCGCAAGCTTTCGGTGAGACTTTTTGCGGTCTCATGCACCCCGACTGCCTCTGCCATGGACGTGCTGTTCATCAGATCCTTCCTTGTGCGCCGCCGCGCTCGACTAAAACAATGCCTAATCCCTCGAGCGCACTGCGCACAATGGGGAATGTCTCGACTGGTATCACATGAATTTTCAACCCGGCATGATCACTCTCGGCTTTAGGTAATTCCCAGCCGAGCAGCAGTGCTTTATCCTGCTCTGGCGGAAGCCGGCGATACGATCGCAAGGTCACAAACCGTGAGGAACTTTCTATTTGCATCCTACAAGGCCGACCAGCTTGGAGATCCAGATAAAAGCGCAGGCGACGTGCGTCTGATGCCTCGATGGATGCCAATTGATCAAGCCGGCCGCAGTGAAACTTGCCAATGAAATAACTCACTATATTCTCGGTCCGACACTTGCCCAGGAATTGCCCGGAGGTGCTGGGCTGACTCACCAGCTCAGACCAACGTCCCTGCACATACATGGATACGGGCGCGACATCCATTGGACAAGAGGTAAAACGCCTGGACGCTTGCATGAGAAAGCGAGAAGACCAGGTTGCCAATCCCTCAAGAGGCGCACCGATCCAGTCGCTCGGGTCGACAACGTCCAGCCATCCCGCGCAGTGTGACGTAGGTACGACCCGTACTCGCCCAAATCCCCTGGTCTTAAAGCTTCGCGGGAAACGCGATGAAGGTCCGCCTCCCAGTACAACCGCGTAGCCGTCCTGCGATCTGATCGCTCGAGGAGGAGGAGGCAACCACCCTTTCTCAACCCGAACCAAATCGCCGATCTGCCCTAGGCTGTCGAGAATGCTCAATACGCCAGGTTTGGCCTCCGTGTCATCTAGCATGCCTGACCAGAATGGCCCAAGGTGTTTGCGGGCCAGGCTGGTCAGGCTGAGTGAAGCTGCAGGTGTCCACGCGCCGCGATTTTCGGTAGGCATCGCGCGTAGGAAGCAGGCAGCCCGGAGGCATTCCGCAATAGCAGCGATCCGCAGACCTTCGCCCTGGGTCGTGCAACCTAGGCCCTTGGCCAAGATGCTTTGTGCCTCCTGCCGGGACAGTGCCTGCCATCTCATCTAGGCCCCCTCGAAATGCGAAGTTTCAGCCTGATGTTGAGCCATGAGCTGCTCTGCCAGGCGGGCTAAATCTTCGAACGGACCGCCTGTACTTTTTGCCCAAGGCAGTGCCCATGCCGTTAAAAGGGCATACAGATCCCCTTCCTCGCTGCCTCCTGCAGCAGTCCGTAAGCGCAGATAGGCTCGTCCGGCGCATCTTCTCCAAAGGTTGCCCGGCTGGAAGCCCGCCTCCTCGAGCAGCCCCTCCAACTCCGCTACGAGAGCGCCGGACATGCCGCTGTCGAAACCCTCAAGCTGGTCCCATGACTCTTGCGCGAGATGACCATGCTTCAGATTGATCAAACGGGAATTCACGCCACGCATAGGAAGCACATCGGTATCGAAAACTGGGCCGAGTTCGGCAAGTGTGCCACCGTCGGGAAATGCTGCGGGCCCCAGGGCCCACGAGGCGACCAGCACAAGTCGGGGATAGACGGACATGGCTAATTGACGGCGGGTAATCACCTCGCGAATGGCTGAGCCATAGACTTCGAAGGCGGAGCGATTTGCACCTTTCAGGGCCAGGCAACCTGAGGTCTCCCCCACTATTTCCAGACATTCCGCCGCTGCCTCATCCGAGACAAGACCTACAGGCACGCGCCACTCGTGATAAGTTGATCCGCCCACGGCCGCGGCCAGTGCATCAGCGACCACGTCCGCCAACGACCCGGTAAACTGGATCAACTGACCGGCGGCGAGCGCGGCTATGATTTGACGCGCAACGGTCAGTGCTGCCCCCTTTACGAAGCCGCACGCTTGCAGGTTGTTGGAGATCAAATCGCACGCGGTCTCCACGCTTAGGATCTCGACAAGAGGCCCCTGAGGCTCTGCTTCAAACAGACGAACCTGCGAGGCAGGGAGTGACTCGCTCCTTTCTGTGCCAACGCTACATTGCAAGGTTTCCAGACGTTCTGACAGCCGTGCTACTGCCTCTGTGGTCTCCACCCAAGCCGTTTCGCGTGCTGTGATGGGCTTCAGCCGGTTTTCGATCGCACTGAGTTGTGTCGCCATCTCATCCCAAGCACCTGATCGGTCAGACAGCATCTTCACTGCTTCGCTCAAAGATCTAAAGTTGTCTTGGGCTGCTTCGGCGGAAGAGCCGACGCGAATGGCGTTCTCTTCCAGTGCGCGGACGGTCGATACCAACTGCTCATCCGCGGCAAGGAGGCGCTCTGTCAGTGCGCGAAGTTCGGCGAGGTCGCGCGTAGACTCTGTGGCGCGCTCGCTGACGTCACCCAGTTCCTCAGCTAGGTTGTCATCCTTCAACCGAAGTGCATTGATCTGCTCGACAAAAGCATCAGCTGTCACTTCAAGGCTTTCAACGCTGCCCTCTAGGGCGCCGACGCGATCCGGCAAGGCTTCAAACAGTCGATCACGCGCCACTATGGCCGCAGTGCGGAATTTGCTCAGCTCTGTCTGAGTGTCGGCGTGGTCAGCGAACCCACTGAACGTGATCAAGCGCTCTACGGTCTCGCGCGGGGCATCCGGAAAACGTTCAAAGAGTTTGGAGAGTAAAAGCGGCCCCGCATCATTAGCGGGCGGCAATTTGTCACCTGCGGGGAAATCTTTATGCAGATGATGTCTCGCCCACTCTACCCAGAAATTGGCGAAGGCCTTCCAATCGGCTTCACTCTTCTGGCCACCTAGCGGATGCAATAGATGGCTGATGAGTCGCTTTTGCTTGGCTTTGAAGTCAGTGGGCGTCCCACTGCGAAAACCATCAATTGCGGTCATACGGTCATAGGAGGACTTTCGATAGCTATGCGGTACTTCCTCAAAGAACTCGGTAAGAGACTGCTGGTCGAACGCCGAGATCCGAGCTCTGGCCTCCTGGCTGTAGTAGTAACTCATGGCGAGACACTTTTCCCTGAAGATTTGACCTCAAAACCGCAGGCGATAACGTCCTTGATCAAGGCACGATAATGCGGAATTAGCGGAGGTTTTGGTTGGAGGGCGCCGAACGCGTTAACCAACTGGTCATCGTCGGCGTCCATGTGGATCGGCGCAGTGCGCTGTAATTGCGTCATAAAGCTCCGCAGCCGCGAGCGTATGGATGGTCCGAGACTTGGCGCAGCGATGTCCGGCGAGCACTGTGCGCTACCACGCAAACGCAGCCTGCCGAACCCGCCTAGGTCGAGGTCAACGTGGCATGCAGCATCAATCAGACCGTCAATCACGACCGCTTGTAGTTCTGGCGTAAGCAGGCGCTGATGTGGGTTGTGAGGCGCGCTCATATCACTCGCTGCCAGCTCGTACTTGAGGCCAGTGGCAGCGCGTTCAACATAAACATAGCCCGACGCACCTGGAGGCATTGCCATGTATTCCAGTCTCATCTGATTGAGCCTGGTCAAGGCGATACACTCCTTGCATCGGGATCCTTCGAAGGGCACGACCAAGCGCACGCCGGCTGTGTTAGTGAAAGCCACCTCCACCCCTGGCAAATTGATCGCAGTGTCGACGTTGAAGGTCGTCGATATGTATTTTTCAATCTCCGACGTACCAGCGTTGGCCACGTGGAACTGCTGACGGCTGTCAGGTATCAAGGCAAACAGTGCCGGATCTCGATCCACCCCTGTTGCCGAAAGCCGATTCTGCCCGCTCAGCAGTAACATGGTTGGCCCATTAGCGGTTTGCCCCACCGGCATCCCCCGGGCTGTGAGGATGATCGCGGTAGAGCCAACGCATTCGGCGGAATTCAAGCTGGAGCTCTGGGTCAAGAACGGCCAGGCGATTGAAATACTTGGCACGACCCCATTGACGGTCAAGCCCGTCAAAGACTCCAGCCATTCTGCGCAGGCATCGGACGGTGACGTGGGCACTGTAATAAGAGCTAGATTCCAACCCTCACGGCTTTGAAATTTGTCAGGAACCAGTTCCTCTGGAAAATTTAGGTTCTCCGGTGCCTTCCACAACAGCGCGTAGCTACCGTCCTTTCTGAACTCCTGGGCCCTTGGAAAGCCCGGCGTTCTGTCACCCGCCAAGGCCGTGAATACTGCGGCTCCGAAGGTGGGTAATCCGTGACAGATTCGCTCTACTCCATCGGTAAAATGCCGATCTGGGGTGCCTTGGAACGACACGATGCGAAAACTCTCCTGCGACAGTTCCGCAGTCACGCGGCGGCCGTTCGGCATTCCGCGCATATCGATCTCTTGAAGAATCCCATTGCCTACGTCTAGGGTGAAACTCGCGTCGCAGGGCCGACAAGACGGTAGTGTTAGTTCCAGATACCAGGCAGCGCGGTTTCTCCCTCTCTCAATTTTCAGCCGTAATTCCATACTACGCATGGGTCGCGCCGACAATGCGAGCCCGGCTCCATGCTGACCGTGCAGGCCGGGCACAAAATTATCGCACTGTGCCGAGCCGAAACCTGGCCAATGAGCAAAGCACTTTTTCTGCTTAACCCCTGCGCGATGTAATACCTTTGCGCGACAGATCGGGCACACATAACGGCCCTTGCGTGTAGCCTGCTCTGCTGACTCAACCTGATTGGTTAACGTATTGACGGCATAATCCAAGGCCTGCCTCCTTGCATCCCTAGTGTCCGAAAGCTTTCGTCATCCCGTTATCCAACTGGAATCCGGGGCGCAGCAATTGTGCTTGGCTTCCAAACAAAGAAATCAGGTCCGATGACCGCCACCGCCGGTAATCGGGGACGTTAGCGGCCCGTTGGATAACCCAGCGATCCAGCGCCAGATCAGCGATTTGCTTCACTGTTTGAAGAGAGCGGATATCCGGCTTACCCTTGCCGGTTTGTAGGATCTTCGTTGCATTGGTTGCCAGTTGGCAGATAAAGACTTCGCGTTGGATGCCATGACGCATCAGATCATCCTTGAAACCAAGCGCCTTCAGGGCTGCGCGGGTAGTGCGCAATCGCCAATTCGGTCCTTGGCCGTACGCGTGATGATCAGCATAGGTATGATCAATGTGGCGCAGATAGTCACGCAGTTCCAGGAACAACCAATCAGGAATATGGAAGTGTCCCCAGCCACCGGTGTAGCCGATTGATTTGAGGTACTCTGTGCCATTGATTTTTAGACGGTTGTATACCGAAGAACGGCCCATCGAAGACGTGGTGATGACGGCCATCAGGCGCGCTCGCTTCTCCTCCTGAGAAATTATGCCCGTGGTAGCTCCGTAGGCATCGGCGAAGTCGTTGTAAAGATCACGGCTGCGAAGCAGGCAAGCAATCAGTTTACCGCAGAGCAAGGAGTTGTAAGGTGGGAGCGCCCCGAGGACATAGGCATCCATGATGTTGACCAAGCGCGCGCCTCGATCATGCGAGTTCCAACCGATGAATTTGTCCCGCACGCCCAGGTTGAATACAGGATCACCCACGGCGATGATGCCCATTAGTTTGCCATTGGATTGATCCCACACCAGGTAGCGCAACCGTCTGCCGAAGCCGCTGGACACCGGGACTGACCACGAAAGCGATGCCAGACGGAATAAGTCGCTCTGCCAAGTGCCCGACGAAACCCGCTCCAGGGCAGGGGAAATTTTCTTGGGAATCACCTCAGTACCTGAGGCGAAATATTGCATCAGTTTCGCACCCGCTCGAGCTACAAAGTTGCTACTGGCGATGAGGCGCTCCTCCCGTTGAGCTCCATGCAATATCCGGATCGCATCCTTGTCATTGCCGGGCGCGCGCAAGGCGCCCTCATCGGTCCTGGTAAAGCCCAGCGTATGCAGGTGCTCGCGAAGTTTTCGCTTGAGGTTGGCTTCCCTCGGATTAACACCCGCGATAATGATGTTGCCCTGTGACATCGACGGCTTCCTGCTCACTGTCATGCTGCATTCAATATCAAAATTTTTTTCATTGACGCATGTCATGGTTCATACGCTGTGCACCTGGAACGCGATGCCAGTGCACGCCTGGGAAAGTTCCGAAAATAGTCTGTCGTGCGGGCTGAGGTCGGTGATGATATGGGCAACTGTCAGCGAACCCAGTTGCTGTGCCGCCTGCAACCCCTGCATGAAAAGCGCCACGCTTTCACTGCCGGAAAAGGAAGTCTCGTCAAGGGCATCCACGTCCATCACTACAGGTGCTTCGTCGGCCAACCAAATGATGTGCGAGGCAGTGCCGAATCGTTGATGCATTAGTGCAATTTTTTCCCGCAGTTGAGTCTGTACACTGGCCATACTTGCCGCCCCATCGATAACCAGTACCGGCATGGGTTGTACTGCATAAGTAGAAAACGAGGTCAGCACCGTCTCGAGCGCGAACTCGAGCTTATGGCGCGTTTCAGGCTTGAAGTCATCAACCAAGGTATAGGCATGCGCAAAATCGACGTCGTCATAATTGACCAGGACCAGTTCACCATCTGCTGCGACGGCGTCGCTGTAAGAGGCGGCTACGCCATCAAAGTAACGTTTCTTGAGTACTTTCAGCGCAACGTCGTCCGGCATCTTGTGCTGCTTGCACTCAATAATCGCAGCCACATCATCAGGCTTAATTCTAGCCGGGGCTCCCCGCACCACGACGATATCAGGGTGCACTGTCTGTCCAGTTCGGCGTTGATAGGTTGGTTGATACACGATCTGCCCCAGCGGGTCGCTTTTGCGTTCGGCAATCACCGCGCTGCGTCCGAGTTCCAGGAGCGAAGCGCCGGTGGGCGAACGGGTCAGTTCGAACCCGCGACCTTCAAACAAACTGAGCGTGGTCACCAAACACCAGAGTTCGTAGATTTGCCAGCGTTGGCGCCAGAAAGGTAAGCTAAGGATATCTTCCGGGGTGAGTGCTGGAGCGCATTGGTCCAACTGCTGCCGCAAATCGGAGAACGCGTTGGCATGCCACAGCGGCTGGTCACGGATGGCCCACAGCTTGGCGATGACATCTTTTGTTCCCCAGTAACCGCAATCATTCAATCCCTGCGCTAAGACCAACTCACATAGGTCGTATATTCTTGAGGCGATACTTGTGCTGAGTGCCCCTCGCGGTTTGCTGGGAAGCTCGGAAGGCCATTCGGGTAACTGGTAGTTTCTGCATGCATCCGCGAAAGCGTTGCTTAGGGTATTGAACGATTCTGCGGGCGGCAACTGCATTAGCAACTGACGGTAGCGCCGGAAGGCCTCAAAGTTGATCGTGATGCGCTCACCGTGGAGATTAAAGTTCCAACTTATATCGAGTGCATCCCTCGAGGTCTTAGTCAAGGTGCGTTCGCAATAACGCCAGATGCTTTCAAACATGACCGAGAGCGGCTCAAGTGTTTCCAACATTGCCATCAGGTACTGTTGGGCCGTGATGCTCTTGCTTTCCGCAGAGCGGATAAAGCTTTCATCGGGAACACCCAACTTTTCCGCTAAGCGCTGCAGCAGTGCTTCATCACGTGGATGTTTCCCATAACCCTGCGCCACTGCGAAGTTTTTCGCGTACCAGAGCTGCTGATGAATCTCGGCGCAAGTCTGTATCATAACTATCTTCCCTGAACGTTCGTGCGGGCGCTAGCCTAAAGCTTGGGAGTGGCATTACGCCAGCTTTTTGTGCCTTCAACTCCTGCCCTTCCGCCCAACGGTGCGCTGCCCGCCCTCACCGCCGACCGCTCGGGGTCCACCAGCGCGAGCCCATTCGAGACTGGCCACTGAACACGTCAGCGCCAGCCTGTATCCCGTTCCCAGGCACCAAACGTCGACCAGTGACCCGCTCAGTCATACTTAGTCGTTGAGCGCCGCGGGCAACCGGCCAGAGCCTAGGCACGTCTTTCGGCCGCCAACGCACGCTCACGTGCACCACGTCTAATCCTAGCGGGCGGGCTGCAAGGCATCCTGTAGGGGATTGGTGTGCTCCCCCGCCTCACTGGCTCGTTACTGGGCCTGCTCCAACTGCTCTTGCGTCTCTACCAGGCGAACTGGTTCTCCTCCGCGCCACGCTGGGCCACACTGAGCCGGCCCTGCACGCTCTTAAGCGGTACAACCACGGCCTTGCAATCCTCGCAGCCCCGATCGATTTCGCGATAGACGCGGTCCTCGACGTCGCGGATGTACCGCTGCTGCTCCAGGCGGGCCTGTTCCGCATGTTCACAACTGAAGGTGAGCGAAGGGGTCACGTTACTGTCGAAACATCACCTTCTCGCCTTGCTGATCCACTGCATGCTGGTGCTTTCCAAGTCGTCGGTCTGCTCACGGGCGAAAACGCTATAGACGTAGAGGTTTTCAAGGTAGTCAGGCAGGCATAAAGCGAAGGTCGCGCTTGCCGTCATAGTTTTCTTCTGCCCGCTGCCCATCGCGACCGAGTCGTCCTCAACCAGGCTCTTGATCAGGAAGTGGCTGAACAGGTTCAGAGTGAAGTTGCAGATGTCGTTGAAAATAGAACTGATATGATTCTGGAAAATCTGCTGGCTGAACTCGGACCAGATCACTTGCAACCCTAAGTGGTCGATAATCAGTTCACTACCGCGGCTTTCGTCGTACTCGGCCAGTAAAGCATCTAGCAACACATTCGGACACCTCTATAACGGACATTTTTTTGTATCCGCCCTTGAAGCTAGCTGGATCTAATCCGGCAAGGAAGTTGCCTTTTGCCACTATCGTCGTCAAGGCCGTTACCGTCATCGAATAAGGTATTTTCTCCGGGGTAGTGAAAAGGGGGCATGTCTGGCTGGAGCCGCAGGTTCGGGCCAACAATCGACGAATGCTCATAACATGAGCCGTGCTTCATCTACTGGGTCCTCAGAATTAAGTCTACCTCTCTCACTATTCGATGTGCTCCGGCCGTTATCATACGATCAGTTTGGATATAGCTGCCGCTCAAGACAAGCGGCACCCTAGAGGCGCTGCCCTGCTTCCGACTACCCCGCCAGGGAGGCACACTGAAGTCCAGTGTGCACCAGCTCGATAGTTGTCAGAAATCGCCAGTCTAGATTGCGCATCCCACTGAGGGTATCGGGGGGTATTTTTGCGGGTACATTTCTCCTTTTGCGAAACAGAAATGCCGCCCTAGAGCCATGTCCAAATGTTCTTCGGCCAGCGCGCCCAGCTGACGGCCCACTTCGGTGGAGCCCGTGAACGACACCTTGCGGATGATCGGCGAACGGATCAGGTAATCGGAGACTTCCGCCGCAATGCCAAACACCAGGTTGAGCACGCCCTTGAGTACACCGGCATCGTGGAAGCAGCGCACCAGTTCGATCACGGAGCCGGGAGCCTCCTCGGGGGCCTTGATGATGATGCTGCAACCGGCGGCCAGCGCGCCGGCAATCTTGCGCATCGCCTGGTTGATCGGGAAGTTCCAGGGTGTGAAGGCCGCCACCGCGCCGACCGGTTCACGTACCACCAACTGACGGACCGCCGGGTTGCGAGCCGGCACGATGCGGCCGTAGGCACGGCGCCCCTCCTTCGCGTACCACTCGATATGGTCGGCGGCGCTTTTCGCCTCCAGCGTGGATTCGGCGAAGGGTTTGCCCTGGTCCAGGGTCATGCAATGGGCCATGTGCTCATGTCGCTCGCGCACCAGCGCAGCGGCACGGCGCAGGACCGCCGAGCGGTCATAGGCCGAGGTCACCGACCATAACTGGTGACGGGCCTCATGCCCTGGACCCTCGGCGACCACGTAATTCTCGGCACGCCGCAAGGCTACCGTGGCGAGGGCGTGATCGCCCGATTCGGAGAGATGGTGGAACACTTCGAAATCAACTTCTTCTCCGCCGTTCCCACCGTTTATGCCGCGCTCCTGCAAACCGAGTTGTCGGGCCGCGATCAGTCCAGCCTGCGCTATGCGTTGTGTGGCGCCGCACCGATGCCGGTCGAGCTCTTCCGCGAGTTCGAGCAGCGGACCGGGGTGAAGATTCTCGAAGGCTACGGCCTCACCGAAGGCGCCTGTGCCTCCTCGGTCAATCCTCCCCATGGCGAACGCTACGTCGGCTCGATCGGGATACGAATCGCCTATCGGGATAAGCGATGACAAGACGTGCATGGGAACCTGCGTTAACGCAACAACATAAAATTAACGCAAATCATTCCCATTAAAAAATCCACACGCTCAATCGTCGCGCATGTGCCGCTCATGCCGTTCCTGGCGTTCCTTGGCCTCCACGCACAACGTGGCGGTCGGTCTGAGCAGCAAACGCTTCAGGCCAATCGGTTCGCCGGTTTCCTTGCACCAGCCATACTCGCCACGGGCGACGCGCTCCAGGGCCTCGTCGATCTTGTCCAGCAGCTTCTTCTCCCGCTCCAGCAGCCTCAATTGCCACTGGCGATGCTCCTCGGCAGTGCCGATGTCGGAAGGATCGCTAGTGGGTTCGAAGTCACATATCACTTCGAATTCTTCAGCGATACGTTGCTGAAGCTCTTTGCGCTGGGCATGCAGCAGCTCGCGGAAGAACGACTGCTGCGCAGCGTCCATGTAAGCGTCTTCAGGTTGGGACAGCAGCTCTTGTTCGGTCATTGCAGGTGCGCTCAGGTCAATGAAAAAAGAGGGCGATCAGCCGCGTCGGGCGTTGAACGCCAGCGGCAAACCTTGGCAGCCCTCGACCAGCCGGCCTTCATGCCAGGCCAGTTGCCCGGAAACCAAAGTCGTGGCCACGCGGTGCTGGAAACGGTGGTGCACGAACGGTGTCCACTGGCAGTGCGCCAGAACCGGGTCGAGGCTGACGGCACGGGGCTCGGGCAATCGTTCGATCAGCGTCAGGTCTGCCCAGTAGCCCTCACGCAGGTAGCCGCGCGCCTCGATGGCGAACAGGTCAGCGACGGCATGGCTGGTCTTGCGCACCAGCTGGGCAACCGTCAACACGCCCTCCTCCACCAGTTCGAAGAGCGCGGGCAGCGTATGCTGCACCAGCGGCAACCCTGATGGCGCCGACGCATAAGGGCGCTGCTTTTCCGCCAGGGTGTGGGGGGCGTGGTCGGTACCGATGACATCGATACGGTCGCACAGCAGTGCCTGGCGCAGCGCGTCACGGTCTTGCTGGGTCTTGATGGCAGGGTTGCATTTGATCAGGTGGCCGAGCCTGGCATAGTCGCGGTCGTCGAACAGCAGGTGATGCGCGCACACTTCGGCAGTGATCTGCTTGCCCTGCAAAGGCCCTGCTTCGAACAGCCTTAGCTCCTGAGCGGTGGTCAGGTGCAGCACGTGCAGACGGGTACCGAATTGCTTGGCAAGCTGCACCGCCAGGCTCGAAGAGCGCAGGCAGGCATCGGCATCTCGAATGATCGGGTGCATGGCTGGCGGGATGAAATCGCCGTAGCGCTCACGCATGCGCGCTTCGTTGGCCAGGATCGACGGGGTGTGCTCGCAGTGCGCCAGGAGGATGGTCGGCACGCTGGCGAACAGCCGTTCCAGCACCCGTGGGTCGTCCACCAGCATGTCGCCGGTGGAGGCGCCCATGAACACCTTCACCCCCGCCACTTCGCGCGGGTCGAGGGCCGCCACGGTATCGAGGTTGTCCTTGCTCACGCCAAAATGAAAACCGTAGTTGGCAACCGAGGTGCTGGCGGCGCGGGCTTTCTTGTCGTGCAGGGCGGCAAGATCCAGCGTGGCCGGGTTGGTGTTGGGCATGTCCATGAAGCTGGTGATACCGCCCGCCACTGCTGCGCGCGACTCACTGGCCATGGTGCCCTTGTGCGCAGCGCCAGGCTCACGAAAATGAACCTGGTCGTCGATCATGCCGGGGAGCAACCATTGGCCACGGGCATCGATTTCGAGCGGCGCATTGACGCCCGCGATGCTGCGGCCGATTTTCTCGATACGGCCATGGGCGACCAGTACATCGGCCTCCTGTATGGCACCTTCATTGACCAGGCGGGCGTTGCGAATGATGACTTGACTCATGCGCCCACCTCGGCGGGGTTGCCCGTCACCACCACTTGATCACCCTGGATCGCGTTGTAGAAACAGCTGCGACGCCCTGTGTGACAGGCGACACCTGTCTGATCCACCAGCAACAACAGCGCGTCGCCATCGCAGTCCAGCCGCACGTCGTGTACATGCTGGACATGCCCCGAGCTTTCGCCTTTGCGCCACAGGCGTCCATGGGTACGCGACCAGTAGCAGGCCCGGCGGGTTTCGAGGGTTTCGAGCAGCGACTCTTCGTTCATCCAAGCCAACATCAGGACTTCGCCGCTGTCATGCTGCTGGGTGATGGCAGCGATCAACCCCTGGGCGTTCCAGGGTATGTGGCGAAGCACATCGGTCAAGGCGAAGCGGCTACCCGCCTCTGCCTGTTCAAGCGTAAGGAACATGGTTTGCAACCTGCCTAAAATGTTATGTTATAACACCTACAGCTTAGCAGATCACGCCGCTACTGTTCATCTTTTCGACTTACGCAGGTAACACGCCATGACAGGAACACGCCCGAGCGCGACCACCGAGACCTACGCCGACACCGAACTGGCATGCCTGGCCGGTGCCAAAGCGGCGCTTTACCGATGGGCCGCTACCGTGGCCACACGTGATGTGGATCAGGTGCTGGCACTGTATGCACCGGATGCGATCCTGGTCCCGACCCTGTCCAACCAGGTGCGCGATTGCGACGACAGCCGTCGCAACTATTTCGAGAACTTCCTCGCCAACGACGGGCTGGTCTGTGACATCCAGTTGTTCAAGAAGCGTGTCAGCCGCAAGCTGGGCACCGTGGTCGTCGGTGGTCAATACACGTTCGTCTACCGTGAAAACGGCGAGCAACGGGTGGTGCCGGCGCGCTTTCTGTTCACCTTCGAGCTGATCGACCAGCACTGGCTGATCACCGGCCACCATTCCTCCATCGAAGCATGAGCAACATGAACCACTTCCCGAGCTCAATGGGCAGTTTCCCGGCCACCCGTTTGCGCCGTAATCGCGCTGACGACTGGACGCGTCGGCTGGTGGCGGAAAACAGCCTGTCCCGCGATGACTTGATCTGGCCCGTGTTTCTCAAGGAAGGCTCAGGCACACGCGAGGCGATCAGTGCCATGCCGGGCCAGGTCCGGGTGAGCCTGACAGAACTGCCGGACCACGTGGGGCGGGCGGTCGAACTGGGCATCCCGGCCATCGCCCTGTTTCCCGCCACCCCGGTGCAGCGCAAGGACAGCGAGGGCACCCATGCCCTCGATCCGGACAACCTGATCTGCCGCGCCGCCAGGTTGCTCAAGGCTACGTTCCCCAAGCTTGGCCTGATCGGCGACGTGGCACTGGACCCCTACACCGACCATGGCCACGACGGCGTACTGCGCCAAGGCCGCGTGGCCAATGACGAGACCTTGCAGGTACTGGCGGCGCAAGCCGTGGTCCAGGCCCAGGCCGGCATCGACACCTTGGCACCTTCGGACATGATGGATGGCCGCATCGGCGCGCTCAGGTCCGCACTGGACCTGGCCGGTTTCAACGATGTGCGCCTGATATCCTACGCCGCGAAGTACGCCTCCGGTTTCTACGGCCCCTTCCGCGATGCGCTGGGCTCGGCGGCCGCGCTCAAAGGCGACAAGCGCACCTACCAGATGGACCCGGCCAACAGCGACGAGGCCCTGCGCGAAGTGGCGCTGGACCTGCAGGAAGGCGCCGACATGGTGATGGTCAAGCCCGGCATGCCTTACCTGGACATCATTCAACGGGTCAAGGCCACCTTTGCCGTACCGACGTTCGCCTATCAGGTCAGCGGTGAATACTCGATGCTCAAGGCCGCGATCGACCATGGCTGGCTGGACCCGGACACGGTCATTCTGGAGGCATTGATGGCGTTCAAGCGCGCCGGCTGCAACGGCATCCTGACCTACTTCGCTCTGGAGGCCGCCGCACGCTTGAAGCACGGCTGAGCGGCCGGGAGGACGCATTCATAGCAACCGTGTGAATGCGTCCCGGCGGGTTACAGCTTCATGTTGAGTGAAACGAACGCAGACCGGCCGGGTGCCGGAGAAAACATTGGCTGCTCTTCGCCAGCTGGCCACCAGAAATTGTCGTACCAGACGTATTCGTATTCGCGATCCGTCAGGTTCTTGACCTGCAGATCCACGCTTGTAGAAACACTGATCCGATAGCTGACGCTCGCATCCAGTACGGCAAAACCACCGTACTTGCCCGCTTCGTTGTTCGCATCGATGTAGTAGTCGCCTTGCGCGCGCGCCTGCATGCCGAAACGCCAATCATCGTTCATGCGATATTCTGCCCCCAGGTTACTGATGTAACGCGGCGTGGAAAATACTTCTTTGCCCTTGAGGGAGTTGTTGTTCGCGTCGTTACCCTTCATCACTTTGGCTTCCTGGATGGCGTGGGAGCCCCACACCGTCCATTGATCGTTCAAACGTGAGGTGAACTGCATGTCGATACCGCGACGCCGGGTTTCGCCCAGGCCAACGGTCGAATCGATGGCTGGCATGTTCGCTACCTCGTCGGTAGCGTCCTGCTGCCAAACGGCAACGCGTGCCTCGGTGCCCTCGAAAGGCCGGAATTTCACCCCCACTTCCTTGCCCGTGTTGATCGACGGGTCATAGGTACCGACGCCATTGACCAGGTAAGCAGGGTTTGCATTGCCAGTCAGCACCTGGAACGTGCGCCCCCAGTTGGCGTAGACGTCGATATCGTCATTAACGCTATACACCACGCTGAGTTTGGGTTGCTCGATCCAGCCGTAGTCCTGCAGAGGCCCCTTGGCACTCGTGGTAACACCATTGTTGGTGCTTGAGATGTTGGTGTTGCCACTGAACTTGTCAACGCGCATCGCCGGGATGATCTTCAACGAGTCAATTGGCTGGATAACCGCCTGTACGTAACCACCCAGGTTACGAAGCGTGTAGTGGTCATCGTTTTGAACGCGCGCTGGCGGGCCATCGAAGTTGGTGGGTACGCTGAAGTTGAAGCGCCTGCGCTCGTACGCGTTATGCTGTTCTTCATAGTTGATGCCGCCATCGAGGGTCAGCATGTCATTCACCCGCCAGGTGAGATTGCTGAGCATCCCACGCTGCTGCTCATCCCAGAAACGACGCTGGCGCGGCCCGTTGCCAGGCTCGTAACTGGTAAACGTGATGGAGCGGTCATCGTTGTAGCTGTTGTAATACAACTTGCTGCTCAGGTTCAGATCGTCACGCAGTTGCCAGTCCATGTGCAGGCTCAGCTGTTTCATGTCTCGATCGCTGCGATCGTTGTCATTCTTGGCAGGTGAGTCGGTACGGCTGGCGTGCAACTCTTCGCGGGTGAGGAACCCGCCTTCGTCCGCTTGCTGGTGGTACAGACGTGCAATGGCACCTACACGGAAGTTTTGCTCGTCATTACTGAGGAACCACTTGCCACCCAGGGAATACTTGTTGGAGTTGCTGTGATCGCGTGAACCGTTGGTGTCCTGCTTGGCCAGCATGTAGTTCTGCGCAAAGTTACCTTCCTCGTGGCCGAGGGCGATTTGGACTTCACGGGTATTGAAGCTCCCGTAAGTCAGGCGGCTGTCTGCATAGTTGCCGCCCTGACGGGTCGCAAAGTTGATGTTGCCGCCGATGTTGTGCAGGCCGTAACGCGGATCGTTGGTGCCGCGCACCACCTCGATGTAATCGATCTCCAGCGGGAAAATCATGTCGATGAAACGCTGGTTGCCGCTGTTTACGTTACTCGGCACGCCATCGATCAGGGTTTTGATGCCGTTGATGTAACCCTCGCCATTGAAGGCCCGGAAAGTGGCCTTGCCCGACTCAGCCCCCTGCCCCGTCTCGGTCAGTTGAATGCCCGGCATCTGACCCAGTAGTTGCCAGCTATTCATCACGTTCTTGTCTTCCACCTGGTCACCGCCCATGACGTCGACTGAGGTGAGTACATTTTCCGTGCTTAGTGCCACGCCGGCTTTCTGCGTGATGTTCACTTCGCCAAGGGTGATGGTTGAGTTACCAGCCTGATCGGCGAGAAGGTCTGGGGTTACCAATGCCGTGACGACGGCAATGGAGGCCGAGGTGAATCTCATGGAAGCTCCTGAACTGCAGGGGTGAAGGTGCGGCTGATCGCGGGGTCAAGCGGTGACGCAGGTCTGAGACTGCGCCTTCCAGAAGCAACGTTATATCATGATGATATCGCTTCAAGATACTTTATAACATTCAGCAACAGACTGGCTCCGCAAATGGCGGAGCCCACGGCCTGTCTTGCCGGCAGTGAATGGCACTATCGGGAACGCATCCGCGCACAATGAGCCCCCTGTTCGAGGGCTCGCAGCACTGATCACACCTGCCCCTTGGCCGCGATCAGGCTGCCAGCCGGCGGTTGCTGGCGAAAATAGCCGTCCAGCCCGGCGAAGATCGCTTGCGCGACTTTGCGTTGATGCCGCGAATCATGCAGCCGACGACAATCTCCGGCATTGGAAATGAAGCCTGTCTCGACCAGGATCGAAGGCACGGCCGCCGACTTGAGCACGGCGAACCCTGCCTGCTCCACCCGCGCCTGATGCAGACCCGACACCTGGCCAAGCTGTGCGAGCACCTGATGACCGAGGTCCAGGCTGGTGGCAATCGTCGAACTCATCGACATGTCCAGCAGCACACCGGCGACCATCGGATCGTGCTGGCGCAGCTTGACCGGCAAACCACCACCGACCATGTCGGCATCGTTTTCACGCTGCGCCATCCAGCGCGCCATCGACGATGTGGCGCCCCCTTGCGACAAGGCGAACACCGACGCCCCCGACGCCGTGAGCCGCGGTGCGGCATCGGCGTGCACCGAAACGAACAAGTCGGCATTGAGCCGCTGAGCGAGTTCGGCGCGCTTGCGCAGCGGAATGAAGACATCGTCGCTGCGCACCAAGCGTGCCTTGTAGCCCTTCTGTGCATCGATGCGCTTGGCCAGCAACGTGGCGATCTGCAACGCCACGCGCTTTTCCTGCTCGCCCTTGGGCCCCACAGCGCCAGGGTCTTTGCCACCATGCCCGGCATCCACCACGATCAACAGGTCGCGCTGACGCGTCGAGGGCTTGACGGCTACCGGCGCAACGGACACCGCTGATCCAGTGAGCACCAACTCCAGGCCATGCCGCCCGGGATTTAGCGAACGGACTTCGCTGCGCACCGCCGCGTCGGCCAGGTCCAGCACGATACGCAAGTCACCCGCCGCGGTAACGCCACTGCGCACGGCCGTGACCGCAGAACCTTGCAGGGCAAGCTCGTTCAGTGACGCCTGCAGGCTGGCCTGGGGAAGATCAATCACCAACCGCGGCGGCGCCGCGAGGCTGAAGTGCTTCGCGGCCACCGGCCCGGTCAGCTCCAGCGACACCTTGGTTATGCTGCCCGAACGACTCAGCCGAATCCGCTTTACCGCCTGCCCTGCTTGCGCCGCGAAGGGCAGCGGCAATGTCAGGCAGGCGACCAATAGTTTCAGCACACGGCGTCGATCCATACGTACTCCAATTGACCTGCATACCAGCGAAGCCCCGGGCGATTTCGCTAGCCATTTTATTAATGTTACTTTATAACATCTCGCGCCATGAACAAACATGAAGACTGCAAAGCGAGCGGAAGGAGACCTGCATGCAACTGACCAGCAATCAGCAACGTGTCCTGACGACGCTTCAGCAGGCCGCCAGGCCGCTCAGTGCCTACGCCATTCTGGACAG
The DNA here is from genome assembly GCF_001320605.1 of Pseudomonas sp. NBRC 111133. Lineage (NCBI taxonomy): Bacteria > Pseudomonadati > Pseudomonadota > Gammaproteobacteria > Pseudomonadales > Pseudomonadaceae > Pseudomonas > Pseudomonas sp. NBRC 111133. Next base: position 23,354 of record NZ_BCBJ01000120.1, read on the forward strand.
CCTGCGCAATGAGGGTTTCCGGGCGCCAACGCAGATTTACCGCGCCTTGGGCCACCTGACCGAGCAAGGGTTGATCCACCGCCTGGAATCGTTGAATGCCTATGTCAGTTGCGCCTGCCCAAGCCAGTGCGAAGCAGGTTTCAGAGCGTTCGCCATCTGCGATAGCTGCGGCCATGTCGATGAATTCAACGTCCCGCACCTGAACCAGGCCTTGGGGCACTGGATGACCCAGAACGTGTTTTCGCTGTGCAGCTCGACCATCGAGCTGCACGGTAAATGCGCCGCCTGTACTCGCCGTGATACCGGCGAGGACTGAGTAGAGCCGCACGCATGCACACTACCTACTACCGTGAGGCCACCTGATGAGCACCTCTAGCGCGATTGCCAATCAAGCCGCAAGGCTTCCCGTCACCGTGCTGTCCGGCTTCCTTGGGGCCGGCAAGACCACCCTGCTCAACCATATCCTGAACAACCGCGAAGGCCGGCGCGTCGCCGTGATCGTCAACGACATGAGCGACGTGAACATCGACGCCGCGCTGGTCCGTGATGGCGGCGCCGAGCTGTCGCGCACCGACGAAAAGCTGGTGGAAATGAGCAACGGCTGCATTTGCTGCACCTTGCGCGAAGACCTCCTGCTGGAAGTGGACCGCCTGGCCAAAGAGGGCCGCTTCGATCAACTGGTCATCGAGTCGACCGGCATCTCCGAGCCGCTGCCCGTAGCGGAAACCTTCACCTTCGAAGGTGAGGATGGCCGCAGCCTCAATGAAGTGGCACGCCTGGACACCATGGTCACCGTGGTCGATGCCTTCAACTTTCTGCGCGACTACAGCTCGCGCGACAGCCTGCAGGCCCGCGGTGAATCGCTGGGCGAGGAAGACGTGCGCACGGTGGTCGACCTGCTGATCGAGCAGATCGAGTTCTGCGACGTCATCGTGCTGAACAAGATCGACCTGGTCAGTGACGCAGAGCGCGAGCGCTTGATGGCCATCCTCAATACCCTCAATCCAAGGGCAAAAATCGAAATCGCCGAGTTCGGCAAGGTCGCGCTGAATCGCGTGCTGGACACCGGCCTGTTCGACTTCGACGAAGCCTCACGCGCGCCTGGCTGGTTGCAGGAAATGCGCGGCACCCACACCCCCGAAACCGAAGAGTACGGCATCGCCAGCTTCGTGTACCGCGCACGCCGGCCGTTCCACCCAGGCCGCTTCCACGCGCTGGTAGAAAGCGAATGGCCTGGGGTGCTGCGCTCCAAGGGCTACTTCTGGCTCGCCTGCGAGCCAGCCATGGCCGGCAACTGGTCCCAGGCCGGGGCCGTCGCGCGCCACGGCCCGGCAGGCTACTGGTGGGCGGCCGTTCCCGAGGAACATTGGCCGACCGACAGCGAATCAGTCCTGCACATCCGGTCGAAATGGCACGAAGGCGTGGGTGATGCCCGCCAGGAGCTGGTGCTGATCGGCATGGAAATGGACGAGGCTGCGCTGCGTGCACGTTTCGATGACTGCCTGCTGACCGATGATGAAATGGCCCAAGGGCCGGAAGCCTGGAAGCAGTTGGCCAACCCCTTCCCCGGCTGGAACTGATTGATACGCCTTGCTGCCACGCGCAAGGCTCCCACCACTGGATAGACATGATGAGCTCAGCATTACCCGACGTTTCCGTCACCGACCTGGCCCCTAGCCTCAGCCCACTGCAATGGGTCGGCATGCAAGGTATCGACCTGCCGGTTCGCATCGAAGAACCGACCTATCAGCGCGAGTTGCACGCCCGGGCGGATGTCCAGGTCGACCTGCCGGCACCGCACGTCAAAGGCATTCACATGTCCAGGCTGTATCGCCTGCTGGACGCCTGGGGCCAGGCGGGGTCGGTTTCGCCGGTTAACCTCTTTCACCTGTTACAAGAGATGATCGATAGCCATCAGGACTGTGAGAGCCGCAATGCCAGGTTGCGCCTGGATTTCGACCTGCTGGTTCGCCGCCCTGCGCTGGTGACCGAGGGCCTCTCCGGCTGGAAATCCTACCCCGTTCACCTGCTCGCCACGAAGGTGAGCGATGCGCTGAACCTGAGCGTCGAGGTCCGGATCGGCTACTCGTCAACCTGCCCGTGCTCGGCCGCCCTCTCCCGGCAATTGATCGAAGACGGTTTCCTGCAAACCTTCAAGGGCCAGCCGCTGCTCGAGGCCAGTGCCGTTGCGCAGTGGTTGCGCAGCAACGCTTCGCTGGCGACGCCGCACAGCCAACGCAGCGAAGCACGCGTGCGCGTCGCGGTGCCCGCAGATGCCCCGAATCTCGGGCTGTTGGCCCTGATCGACCAGGTCGAAGGCGCCCTGCGCACGCCGGTGCAGACCGCCGTGAAACGGGCCGACGAACAGGCGTTCGCGGCACTCAACGGGCAGAACCTGATGTTCGTCGAAGATGCTGCGCGGCGCATCCAGGCCAGCCTGCAGGGTTATCGCGACACTCAGGTGCACGTTCGCCACCTGGAAAGCCTGCACCCGCACGACGCCTCGGCCTGGTCAGCCCCGCAGGCCCCTGCGCATGACTGAGCCGATCTACCTGCACAACACGCTGACCCGGCGCAAGGAGGTGCTGCGCACCGAGCGGCCCGACCGGGTGACGATGTACGTCTGCGGCCCCACGGTCTACAACTACCCGCACATCGGCAATGCCCGCCCGGCCGTGGTGTTCGACCTGCTGGCCAGGCTGCTGCGCCACGACTATGCAGAGCTGGTGTACGCCCGCAACTTCACCGACGTCGACGACAAGATCAATGCCGCCGCAGCCGCGGCTGGCGTGCCCATTGCCAGCATCACCGACCGCTTCATCGAGGCCTACCACCAGGACATGGCTGCACTCGGGGTGGCCTCACCTGACCTGGAACCTCGCGTCACCGCGCACATGCCGCAGATCATCGAGCTGATCCAGGCCCTCATCGCGCGTGGCCATGCCTATGTGGCGCAAGGCCATGCGCTGTTCCACGTACCGTCCTACCCCGCCTATGGCGAACTCTCCGGGCGCAACACCAAGGACATGCTCGCCGGCGCCCGGGTGGAAGTCGCGCCCTACAAGCGCGATCCCTTGGACTTCGTGCTGTGGAAGCCGTCCACGGCCGACCAGCCCGGCTGGAGCAGTCCCTGGGGCAGAGGCCGGCCGGGCTGGCATGTGGAGTGCTCGGCGATGATCGGCCAGCACCTGGGCCATACCATCGACATCCATGGCGGCGGCCAGGACCTGATATTCCCACACCATGAGAACGAGATCGCCCAAGGCACCTGCGCCCACGGCACCTTGTACTGCCGCACCTGGGTGCACAACAGCTTCATCACCGTGGATGGGCAGAAGATGTCCAAGTCGCTGGGCAACGTGCTGCTGGTGCGCGACCTGCTGAGCCAAGCGCCTGGCGAGGCGATCCGACTGGCGCTGCTGTCCACCCACTACCGCCGCCCGATGGACTGGAACGCCCAGCGCCTGAGCGCGGCAGTGCAGACACTCACTCGCTTCTACACCAGCCTGGCGCGCTGCGAGGCATTGCCCTGCGCTGCCGATGTAAAGCCAGATGAGCAATTGCTCCACGCCCTGAGAAACGATCTGGGCATCGCCGAAGCCCTGGCTCGCCTGAATGTGCTACGCCAAGCGCTCGATGACGCCAGCGATGATGCCGCCCGGGCATTGGCCAAGGCCCGGTTGGTGAAGTCGGCCGCACTGCTCGGCCTGTTGCAGCAAGCACCACTGGCCGCACTGCAAGCCTTGCAACCGCACATCGACGCGCCACCACCACAAGCCGCGTTGCACGCTTTGCTCGAGGCCCGCGAAACCGCGCGCAAGGCCCGTGACTTCGCCACCGCCGACAGGCTGCGCAGCGAACTGCAAGCGGCCGGCTTCACCGCCGAGGACACCGCACAAGGACCGAGGCTGCGCGCCCTCGTGCAGACGACCAGCGCCCGCGCCAACCCAGGTGCCCCATGCTGATCCGCAAACTGTTCAAATTCGAAAACGCCCACATCGTGCGGGGCTGCAGCACCCGACGCTGCTCCCACTCGATCCACGGGCACTCCTACAAGGTCGAGCTGATCCTCCACGCCGATGCGCTGGACAATGGCCAGATGATCTACGACTTCGGTCTGCTCAAGGGCGATATCAGGGACCTGATCGACGCTTTCGACCATGCCGTCGCACTCTGGTCTGGTGATGACCCCGACTACCTGGCATCGGTTCGTCGCCATTCGGAACGCTGGGTGCTGATTCCGGTTTCGCCCAGCGCCGAGCAGTTCTCGCGCCTGTTCTTCTGCCTGGTCGATGCAGCGCTGTCACAGGCCGAAATGCGCAATGGCGAGGCCGAGGTCAGCCTGCATTCAGTCATCGTGCACGAAACCGAGACCGGCTACGCCCAGTGCTTCCGAGCGGATGCGCAGAACCCGCGAATGGGCCTGATCGACCTGCACAGCATCGAATTTTCGCCCGCCATCACCCAAGCCTGGGCAAACCCGGGCTTGTTCGAACAACTGAAGTCTCACCCCGCCATGCTGCAGACCGAGCTGCAAGGGTTGGATAGACCCATCCCGACCACGCTATTGACCACCCGAGCCTGAAAAATGCCAGAACAACCCCTATCCCAAGCCGTATCAGTGACCTTGCCCGATGGGGCGCTGCGTCACTTCGACAGCCCTGTCAGCGTCCTCGACGTCGCCCGCGCGATCGGCCCAGGCCTTGCCCGCAGCACCGTTGCCGGCAAGCTCGACGGGCGCCTGGTCGATGCCTGCGAAATCATCGACCACGATGTGAGCCTGCAGATCATCACCCCCAAAGATGAAGAAGGTCTGGAGATCATCCGCCACTCCTGTGCGCACCTGCTTGGCCACGCGCTGAAGCAGCTGTTCCCCACCGCGCAAATGGTGATCGGCCCGGTAGTCCGCGATGGCTTCTACTACGATGTCGCCTATGAGAGGCCGTTCACCCCGGCCGACCTGGAAGCCATCGAGGCACGCATGCGCGAGCTGATCGCCCAGGACTACGACGTGGTCAAGCGTATGCTCAGCCGTGAAGAAACCATTGAGGTGTTCAAAGCCCGCAACGAAAACTACAAGTTGCGCCTGATCGACGACCTGCCGCAGGCGACCCAACTGGGCCTGTACTTCCACCAGGAATACGTCGACATGTGCCGTGGCCCGCATGTGCCGAACACCCGCCTGCTCAAGGCCTTCAAACTCACCAAGCTGGCGGGTGCCTACTGGCGTGGTGATGCACAGAACGAGCAACTGCAACGCATCTATGGCACCGCCTGGGCCGATGCCAAGCAACTGGCGGAGCATCTGCGCGGGATCGAAGAAGCGGAGAAGCGCGATCATCGCAAACTCGGCCGCGAGCTCGACCTGTTCCACTTCGAAGACGATGCCCCTGGCGCGGTGTTCTGGCATCCACGGGGCTGGGCGGTGTTCCAATCGCTGATCGCCTACATGCGCCGACGCCAGGACGACGCCGGCTACATCGAAGTCAACACGCCAGATGTGATGGACCGCAGCCTGTGGGAGATTTCCGGCCACTGGCACAACTACCGCGACAACATGTTCACCACCGAAACCGAGGATGGCCGGGCACTGGCGCTCAAACCGATGAACTGCCCCGGCGGTACGCTGCTGTACAAGCACGGCCTGAAGAGCTACCGCGACCTACCGATCCGCATGGGCGAGTTCGGCAAGGTGCACCGCTACGAACCCTCGGGCGCACTGCACGGGCTGCTGCGGGTGCGCCATTTTACCCAGGATGATGCGCACATCTTCTGCACCCCGCAGCAGATGGACCAGGAATGCCAGTCGGTGGTAGCCCTGGTGCTCGACATCTATCGCCAGTTCGGCTTCGAGGATGTACGCATCAAGCTGTCCACTCGGCCAAACAACCGCATGGGCGACGATGACACCTGGGACCTGCTGGAAGGCTCGCTGATCACCGCCTTACAGCACATGCAGCTGGCCTACCAGGTCAGCCCTGGCGAAGGCGCGTTCTATGGGCCGAAGCTCGAGTTCGTGCTGCGCGACGCCATTGGCCGGGACTGGCAATGCGGCACCCTGCAGGTAGACATGAACCTGCCGGCACGCTTTGGCCTGGAATATGTCGACGAGGACGGCCAGCGCCAGCGCCCAGTGATGCTGCACCGCGCCTTGTTCGGCTCGCTGGAGCGCTTCACCGGCATCCTGCTCGAACACCATGCCGGCAAGCTGCCGAGCTGGCTATCGCCGGTGCAGGTGGTGGTGTCGTCGATCACCCAGCAATACGCGGGTTATGCCCAGGACGTCACGAAGCTGCTGCATAGTGTCGGCTTGCGGGCCGAGGTCGATACCCGCAATGAGAAGATCGGCTACAAGGTGCGCGAGCAAACCCTGCAGCGAATCCCGTTCCTGCTGATTGCCGGTGCCAAGGAACAGGCAGAAGGGACTATTGCCATTCGCAACCGCGACGGAAAGGATCTAGGCACCTTCGAAGTGAAAGCGGCCCTCGACATGCTGATGCAGCAATGCGAAGCGCCGGATGCGGCTGAACGCCGACAGGCGATCGAGCAACTGTGGGCGGGCTTATCGCCTGCCAAGCACTCGACTACCGCTTGACCCCGCCTTGAAACACGCCTCTGGAAGGCAGCACGCCGTGCGGTCCTCCAGAGTGCGCTGACGCGTTACCCCTGCTTGTCCAGCCAGCCGCTTACGGCTTGCCACCAAACCCGGAAAAGCGCTTGTTGAAGTTGGCGATGCGCCCTTCGGTGGTGGCCTGTCGCTGCTGGCCGGTATACACCGGGTGCGAGGCACTCGACACGTCAAGCTGCACGTACGGATAAGTCTTGCCATCGGTGTGCTGGTAGGTGCGGTCGGATTCGGCTGTCGAGCCGATGAGGAAGAACACGTTCGCCGAGGTGTCGTGGAACAGCACAGGACGATAGTTAGGGTGGATGCCAGGCTTCATGAACAACTCCTTTAAGTTACACAATAACATTACACACTTAACGCGAATAATTTTCAACTGCAATTTTAGTGCACGCTCTGGCGTTACGTTATTACATCAAATATCATGCGCGCCCCTCTTGATGAAATTTTCTTCATCAAGGTTCAGTTGTCTGGCCTGAAGCAAGAAAGGTCGCGCTCTAGAAAGGCATTTCATGTTGTCTGTCAAGAAGCCCCGCTTGAAGCTGCTCGCAGCGTTGTTATTGGCCTCCAGTGCAGTCTGCACAGCGCATGCCGCGGCTCCGGACCGTGTATTCGATGTGGTCGCCCCATTCGAGATCGTGGGCCTCGATCCGTCCGTGTCCGGCTTCATCTTCCAGCGCATGCAGATCACCGAGACCTTGCTGGAGGCCGATGCCAAGGGCCAACCGCTGCCCGCGCTGGCCGAACAATGGCAAGTCTCCGATGACGGGAAAACCTGGAAGCTATCCATCCGCCAAGGCGTCAAGTTCCATGACGGCAGCGACCTCAGCGCCACCGTGGCGGCCCATGCACTCAACGTCGCGCGCAACAAACCAGGCATCCTGCGCAGCGCCAACATCGAGTCGATCAGTGCCCAGGGGCGCGATGTGGTCATTACCCTGAAGCAGCCCTTCGCCCCGCTGCCAGCGCTGCTGGCGCACTCGTCGACCAGCATCCTTGCCGCCAGCGCCTACGACGCCAACGACAACGTGCTCAAGGTCATCGGCACCGGGCCATACCAGACCACCTTGGTAGAGCCCCCTCAGCGCCTGGCCGCAGAACGCTTCGAGGGTTACTAGGGAACCAAGCCAAGCATCGAGAAGACCACCTACCTGGGCGCAGGCCGTGGCGAAACCCGTACCGGCCATGGGCACTCGGGCGCTCGAACAGGTTGTTTGCCGGGTCGCTGCGCAGTGGCAAACGGGCCGCGGCGATCATGAGCCTGATCCAGTCGGCGCGCATGAATGGGCATGATCCGTATGCCTATTTCAAAGATGTGCTGACGCGGCTGCCGACGCAACGGGCCAGTGAGATCGGGCAGCTGCTGCCGCATCAGTGGGTGCCAGCCTGACTTACGCAAGGTGAGTTGGGCGGACGCTTACCATGACACCTCCTATTTGGGCCTCATTATGAGGCTTGGAGGTGTTTACGAAACCAGGGGCGATTCAGTTGATTTCAGTTTTACTCAGCACTTGTAGTCGTTAAAACGCACTAGATTTACCGACCAAACAATCTTCGCTCTTGTGCCCAGACGATCGCTTCACCCCGGCTGTGGACGTCAAGCTTGGAATACACTGTGGCCACGTGGTTGCGCACGGTGTTCAGTGCTAGGTTCAACCGCGCCGCGATCTCCTTGTCGGCAAGACCTTCGCAGATAAGCGCCAACACGTCGCGCTCTCGGCGAGTGAGGTCGCTGAACGACGTATCCGGCAAACGGCCAGTATTGATGCGTTTGGCATTGGCTAACTTCTCTATCAGCGTTTGGCTGAACCAAGACGCATCCTGCATCACCGTCTCAATCGCCTCGACCAACTCCAGCTCTGAACGCTTGCGCTCGGTAATGTCCATTAGAACCAGCAGATAGCAGGGAGTGTCCTGTAGGCTGACGCTGTCGGCTTGCAGGACACAGTCGAGTCGCTCGTCGCTTTTTTTGCGCAGTTTTAGGTCAAGCCCGTCGATACGGCCTGTCTTTTCTAGTACGTCGAATATCTGCGACGTCACTCGCCGATCGACCATGAAATCGATTTCAGCCACTGTTTTGCCTAGCAGTTCCTGTGCGGTGTATCCCAGAGTGTCGAGAAAGGCTTCGTTGGCATCGATCAATTGCTGCCTGTCAGCGCTGCACAATAAGGTAGGCACGGGGCTCAGGCGAAACGCCTTCGCAAAGCGTTCTTCGCTCTGCCGCAGGGCATTTTCCGCCTTGCGCCTGGGCTCAAGGTCGGTGAATGAGAACAACATGCAGTCTTCCTCATGCATGTCCAGTGGTTGTCCGGCTACAATAACCAGCTTCGTGCCACCTTCCGGCAAGCGCAATTCAGCCTGCATCTGCGGGATGGTTGCACCTTCTATGAGACGCTCGATCGCCAACTCCTTGCGCTCGGCGTTTTCCAGCACATCCACTTCATAGACAGACCTGCCGATGACGTTCTCCCGCACATGGCCGGTCATCTCCAGAAAACCTTGATTGACTTTGATAAAGCGCAGGTCGCTAAGCCGGCAGATAACCGCAGGGGCCGGGTTGGCATTGAAGGTTTTTTCGAAGCGCTGTTCGGCGCTGGCCCATTCAGTGGCATCGGCGATGATCAGCACCAGCGATTCAGCATCGCCCTTGCTGTCCGCCAGCACCATGCTGCGCACCCGGTGTACCCGGCTGCGCGCTTCCTCATCGCCAACGGGCCTAACCTCAACCACCACGTCGCTGAACACTTCCCCAGCAGCCACACGAGCAATTGGGTACTGCTCGGCTTCAAGCGGGTGGTTGTTGCGGTAGCGCAGGGCGAAACGCTCGCGATAAGCCTCAGCGTTGCTACCCAGTAGCTCCAGGCTGTCGACGTCATGCATGCGCAGGGCCGCTTCGTTCGCCCAGATGATGGATTGGTCGACTTCCAGCAGGATCACACCATCGGACAATCCGGCGATGATCTGCTGAAGTTGGCGGCGGTTGGTCTCTCGGGTGAGCACGGCGTCGCTCATGGCGGTTCTCCATCGCGCATGTACGTTTTACCTGGAGCTTAATCGCTGCAGGCATGCCAAGGGTGGTGCGGATGCACTAATCGATCAGGTGCAGATGCGCCAATACAGCCTTGCATGAGACCTGCAAACTGGCCCTGACGTTGCACCAGAGGTATCCGTTGCTGGTGCTTCCCGTCTCAACTCTCGAGGATGCATAGATGACTGAATCGTATGTGACCGCCCCAGCCAACGCTGCCAGCACGCTGCGGGTATCGTGGAGCGCCGTGTTTGCAGGTGGCGCCATCGCCTTGGCCAGCTATCTGATACTCAGTGTGCTGGGAACGGCCATCGGCGCCGGAATCGTGGACCCCATAGCTGAAGGCAATCCCTTACGCGGCTTCGGTACGGGCGCGGGCGTGTGGTTGTTTATCAGTACGGTGCTCTCGGTGGCAGCCGGTGCTTGGGTGGCTGGCCGTACCGCCCCAACCCGCGGTGGCCTGCATGGTCTGTTGAGTTGGACAGTGACCACGCTAGTGGCTACCTGGCTGCTGGCTTCTTTAGCCGGCAGCGTGGTCGGCACCGCTGGCAACATTGCCGGCAAAGGCCTGTCGCTTGCAGCCGACGGGGTAGCGGCAGCCGCGCCTGCTGTAGGCCAAGGCATTAAGGAACAGCTGAATAAGCAGGGTATCTCGCTTGACTGGGACAGCATGGAAGCAGAGTTGAATAAAACGCTGGAGCAGTCCGGCAAGGCTGAACTGAACCCTTCGACGTTGGAGCAAGAGGCCGATCAGGTTCAGGCCCAAGGCGAGTCTGCAGGCCAGGTAGCAGCCGAAAACCCGACCCTGGCGATCGATCAGCTCAAGCAGTGGTTCGAGCGGGTACGCAAGGCGGGTGAGCCTGCCCTGAGCGCGGCAGACAAGGAAGCCTTGGTCAACATCGTCGCTGCGCGTACCGGAAAGAGCCAGCAAGAGGCCGAGCAAGTGGTCGATAACTACGCCCGTGCCTATCAACAGGCCGCTGGACAGGTGAAGACACTGAAAGAGCAGGCAGAGCAGCAGGCACGTGAAGCTGCTCAGGTCGCTACCAGCAACGTATCGAAAGCCGCCTGGGGCACCTTGGCAACGCTGTTGATCGGTGCCGCCTTGAGCTTTGCGGTAGGCCGCTTCGCCTTGTCGTCACGCAAGATCCGTGTCATCGCTGAGTGACACGCGTTTCAACCGATGCACGTACGTTTCACCCAACCCACGCTTCACTGATCGTCGTCGAAGGAGAAAACCATGAGCAGCACTTCGGATAAGGTAAAAGGCATGGCCAACGAGGCTGTTGGCAAGGTCAAACAAGCCATAGGCAAGGCCACAGGAGACACTGAACTGGAGTTGAAAGGCAAACTGCAGGAGAAAAAAGGCGAAGCGCAGCAGGTAGTCGGTGATGTCAAGGATGCGGTCAACAAGGATTAACCTAGCCACCTGGTAGAAATGAACGGTCGTCTTAGGGCGACCGTTCATTCATGGCGATCTTTGCTGATCTTTTGCAGGACAAAGAAGCGTAGAGCGGTTCAGCTCCTGCTTGCCGCCCCCCAAGCTCAACGCCCAGGGAGCATGCGTGTGAGGGTGTTGTCCTTGATCAAGTAGTGATGCGCCAGACCTGCGCAGGCATGGAGTCCAATCAACGCGTAGCCAGCATTCCCAATGAGTTCATGCCAGTCCTTCAGTGTCCTGGCCAAAGCGGGATCGACAGGAAGCGGCGAAGGCAGACTTATACCCCAATACGGCAGGGGCTTACCGGCAGCGCTCAGCATCAACCAGGCCAACAAGGGGGTCACAATCATCAAACCGTACAAGGCCAGGTGTGTGACGCTAGCCACTGCCGTCTGCCAGGTAGGCGGTTTTGGCAAGATGGGAGGACGTGGGCTAAGCCGACCCATCAAGCGCACCCAAACCAACACGAATACGGCGATACCCATCAGCGCATGAAATCCGAGCAATGGGCCCTTAAGCACGTTGCCTCTTGGCAATGCCCCGCGCAGTTCGATACAGGCATAGATACCGATGAATAAGACGACCATGCTCCAGTGCATGATGATGGATAGGCGACCATAACGGTCGGAAGTTGAATCGTGCTTCATATCCACGACCTCGAAAAATTAGAGGGGTATCCGTTGCCATAAAGCGAGAAGCCATTCCCGGCAACTGGATAGCCTCAAGTTGCCAGCCCAAGCTTAAGGAAGCCTGAAGTCGTCAGCATTAATTACAGCTGCAGGTAACCTGCACGATCTCGAAAGCGTGTGCCCGACGGACTCAATCGATTGGAAGGAGCAAGGTGGCGGCTAGCCCCCCGCTTGCTCGGTTATCCAAACGCACCTGCCCGCCTAGACGATCGATAATCGTTGCAACTATAGAGAGCCCAAGGCCGGCCCCATTGGGGCTATTGCGGCTGTAGAAGCGCTCGAACACGCGAGAGAGGCTCGCCTCGTCGATACCCGGCCCCTCATCTTCGACCACCAGCGCAAAAGCGTTGTCCAGACGCCTGAGTGACACGGTAATGCGGCCTGCTGGCGGTGAATGCTCAACCGCATTGGATACTAGGTTCTGCAGCGCGATACCTAGCGCGCCGGCATCGATCGCCAGGTGATGGTCGCCTTCGCCGATGTCCAGCGAGGGCTCCAGGCCGCGATCCAGTATCCACGGGGTCAGATCGGCCAGGGTATCGGTGACGACCTCGGCCAAATCGACTCGGGTACTGGCGCGCTGTCCCAGCCTGGGTTCGACGCGGGCCAGTGTCAGCAGTTGGTTGACCACTCGGGTCAGCCGGTCGACCCCGCCCATCAGAAAGCCCAGCGCTTTTTGCCGCTCTGCATCGTTGCTGGCTTCAAGCGCGTTCTGTGCGTGCAGACGCAGGACCGCCAAGGGGGTACGCATTTCGTGGGCAGCGTCGGCAATGAATCGATGCTCACGCCGCAGCAGGTCCTCAATTTGCGCCAACAAGCGATTGATAGCCGCCTGCATGGGCTCAAGCTCGGAGGGCAGCGGTACCAGCTGAAGAGGCTCCAGCGAGTCGGCGTGACGCCCGCGGATGACATTGGCCATGTTCTGCAACGGCCGCAGTCCCCAGCCAATCGCAGCCCAGACCAGCAGCGCCAAGGCCAGGCTGCCGAGCAGGAACGGAAACAAGGTGTGACGAACAATCCGGTCGATCAGGTCGTAGCGCACATCATCCCGCTCACCGACCCAGATCACCCAGTGATGCTCCGGTACTGGCAAGACAAAACCCCGCCATTGTTGGCCACCCGTTGAAAAGTCGTAGAAACCGGGAGCAGTCGGTGGAGGGTCGATGGTCGGCGCACTGGGTGTGTGCACGAGCAAGCCAGCGCCATCCTGCCAAACCTGGAAGGCCAATTTGCTTTCGTAAGGGTGGCCCACCTGATGTCGTCCGGCCTTACCCAGCGCCTCATTGAACGCCCGATAGAGCGCCTCGCGCGATCCTTCCTGCACCGGCATGCTCATGACACCCTGTAGCAGGCGCGCATTCTGGGCCAGGTGGGCGTCATACACTTCGTTAATTTCGCGGCGACTGTCATGGTAGTTGTAGAGCGCGAGCAGACCTGTGCCAAGCATCAGCAACAGCATCACTCGCCAGAGTGTGCGCTGGCGCAGCGAGCTCATACCTTGGCCTCGACCAGATAGCCGATACCACGCACCGTCCGAATCAAACCGTTGAACAATTTTTTGCGCAGGTGATAGATGTTTACCTCCAGCGTATTGCTCTCGGGTTCTTCGTCCCAGCCATACAGCAGCTGGGTCAGGCGCTCACGGGTGAAGACCTTGCCCGGTTGCGCCAACAGTTCGTGCAACAGCACATACTCCTTCGGGGTCAGCACCACTTCGACACCGTTGTAGTGCACTTGCTGGGTGGCCGGGTCGAGGCTGACGCCGGCATGCTCGATCAACACCTTGGCGCGCCCGGCGCTGCGCCGCAGCAACGCCCGCAGGCGCGCCTTCAACTCGTTGAGGTCGAACGGCTTCACCAGATAATCGTCGGCACCGGCATCCAGGCCAGTGATGCGATCGTCGAGGGCGTCTCGTGCGGTGAGAATCAGCACCGGCAGGCTGTCGCCGCCGGCGCGTAAACGCAGCAGTAGTTCAATCCCATCCATACGGGGCAACCCCAGATCCAGAATCAGCAGATCAAAGGTTTCATGCTGCAACGCATGCAAGCCACTGACACCGTCGCGCAACCAGTCGAGGGTGTAGCCCTCCTGACGCAAGCCGTCGCAGATCCCTTCACCCAATGCGATGTCGTCCTCAACCAACAGCAGCCGCATGTTCAGTCCTGTTTGTCCTTGATCGCCTTCATTAAAGCATCGATATCGGCACGCCGGCCTTGGTCTGCCAATTCACGCCCAGGCCGGGCTGGGGCCTGCAAGGCTTTCTGCAGGGCTGCAGTAGCCTCAGGGTAATGCTTTTGTCGGTACAGATGATCGGCCCAGAAGTAGTTGCTGTCGATACCGTTGGGGTTGATTTGCAGCGCTTTGCGCAGCAAAGCGTCCGCTTTGTCGGCATCGCCGAACCCGATCGGCCAGCCCGGCACTTGGTCGTAGAGCGTGCCAAGGCTGGTGTAGGCCGACCCCTGCAGTGCGTTGGGGTCCAGTTTCATGGCCTGTTCCAGGCTGGTCTTCGCCGCTTTGACCTTGCCCAGTGCCCCCAGACCGCCAACGGCGCCCGCCCAGCTGCTGTTGATGATGCCGTCCCAGATCAGAGGCTCCGGTGTACCAGGGTACTGGTGAACGAAAGCCGCCGCGTCAGCAGAGAGCTTTTCAAAAGCATCGGCCCGTTTGTCCTTGGGCAATTGATACTGGATCTGCGCCCAGCGCTGCTGGAGCTCGCTCAAGTGCTGGGTGCCGGCCTGGTCCAGTGCCCAGGTGAAGGGGGCGAATGCCAACAAGCTGGCGACGAACAGACGCTTCATTTGATCGACTCCTTGGAATGGCTACCGATGTAGCGACGAATGACCGGCAGTTGCTTGCGCAACGCGCGATCGACCACGCCTGGCAGCATGCCGTTAATACGCACGAAGAGTTTTTCCGGCCACCCCAGATACAGCTCACTGCGCTCGGACTGCACGGCTTCGAGCACTGCACGGGCGACATCGGCCGGGTCGTCCATGCCGACTTTCAGCGCCTGATTGAGCGCCGTCGCAGCGCTGCTGTTCATGGTGGTGCGGGTCGCCCGGGGGGCGGCATACAGAACATTGACCGTGGTGTCGGCCAACTCACGCCGCAATGCTTCGGAGAAACCCCGCAAGGCGAACTTGCTGGCGCAATAGGTGGCATAGCCGGGATACCCGATCGAGCCATAGGTGGACCCGACATTGACCACCAGCGCCTTGGGCTGAGCGCGTAGCAATGGAAGACAGGCGCGTGTCAGTTGCAGCGGCGCCTTCAAATTGATATCCAGCAGTTCGTCGAGTGCGTGTTCGTCCAACTGATCGAGCAAGGCGAAGCGGTTCACGCCAGCGGCGTTGATCAGCACGTTGACTGTGCCCATCTCGCGGGCGCGGGCGATCACCTGGTCGCGCCCCGCTTGGCTGCGCAGGTCCGCTTCTTGCCAGCGCAGGCGATCAGGATACCGATTCATCAAACCGGCCAGCTTGCCCATGTGCCGACTGACAGCCAGCACCTGGGCGCCAGCTGCGCACAATTGTTCGGCCAGCTCAAGGCCAATGCCCCCACTGGCGCCGGTGAGGATAACCACAGATTCAGGCAAGCGCATGGCGCACCTCTGGCTGGTCTGCACGCGGCAAGCCCTGGAACATTTCGGTGTACAAGCGATAGACGACCTTCGCTGCATGGATGACGGCCTGTTGATCCGCGGCATCGTCGAGGCGGTCCATCAACTGCTTGTAGGTCACCATGTGGTCCTGATCGAGCGCACCATGGGAACTGAGGTAGCTGAACGCCTGATCAGGCAGGGCAAGGGTGCTCTGGATGGTACCCGCCGCCTGAGTGGCCAGCGCGATGCTGGTGTCTTCGAGCACATTGACCATGCCGAACAACCCGACGGGGTTGCCGCGAGCGATCAGGTCATAGAGGTAGGCGACCATCAGCTCGATCGACAATGCCGGGCGACCATCACGTACCGCCTCCCAGTTGCCGCCGCACGCGTTGATATCGTTGAGGATCCATTGCTCATGGCCGTATTCCTCGTCGATATACTCGCATACCGCGCCACGCAGCCACTCCAGCCGTGACGGCAAACGTGCGCCACAGGCCATCATCAGTGGAACGGTGTGGCGAACGTGGTGGTAGGCCTGGCTCAGGAAAGCGACATAGCTGTCCAGGCTGACCTGACCAGACAAGGCTTCACGGATCACAGGCACGGCGAACAACGCCTGACGCTCTTGAGCTGTTTCTATTTGCAGGGTGTCGAAAAAAGACATGGGAACCTCACAACGAGATGTCGGATAACAGGGTGTGGTAACGCTGCAAGATCGCCTCGCGTCGCGGGCGGCCGTTGGCAGTCAAGGTTTCGTCACGGGTGCTAAGCGGGGCTAGCAAACGGCGCCAGATGTGCACTCGGGCGTAATCGGGCAGCTTCGCGTTGCACTGCTGCACGGCTTGCTCGATGGCCTCATCGCTGGCGCTGGGATCCAGCGGCCAGAGCAGTGCCAAGTTGTGCGGCAAGGCCTCTCCATGAACAAAGGCCTGGGCAATGACACCGCTCTGAGTGAGTTCGGCCTCTACCCACTCGGGGTTGACGTTGCGCCCGAAGCTGGTGATGAACTGGTGTTTCTTGCGCCCGTCGAGGAACAGATAACCTTCTTCGTCGAGGTGGCCCAGGTCGCCCGTCGCCCACCATTGCTGGGTGAGCGGGGCCTCCTCCAGGTAGCCAAGCAATGTCGAGCCAGCCACCAGCACCTCGCCGTCCTCGGCAATACGCACTTGCACATGGGGCAATGGCTTGCCGACGCTGCCGTGGCGTACAGCACCGGGGCGATTCAGTGCGACCACGGAGGCGCACTCCGACAGGCCGTAGCCTTCGAACACCGGCAGCCCGACCGCCTCGGCCCTGGCTAGCAGGCTTGGGGATACCCGTGCACCGCCCACCGCCACGAACCGCAACGGGCCAACGCGCATCAGGCCGCGCTCGATGGCCGTGACCAGCCCCATCAGCAACTGCGGTACGAGGATCAGGCTCTGCGCACCACTGAGGGCAATGGCGCCCAGCAGTCGCTTGAAGTCCACCTGGCTTGCGCCCCCCATGCCCAGCTGATGCTGCGGATAAAGCTGTACGCAGGCCCCCGCCATCAGTGCGGCATAGACGCCGAGATTCTCCAGCAATACGCCCAAAGGCAGCACAGCCAGGTACTGCTGCGGTTCAGTGGGCCGGCTTGCCGCCTCCAATTCCCGTGCTACCCGCAGCATGGCGTCAGCGTTCAGGCAGACCCCTTTAGGGTGCCCGGTGCTGCCAGAGGTGTAGGTCACCTTGGCGGTACCATCAGGCAAGGGTGCGCTGACCGACCGCTCGCGCACCCAGAACTCACCTTCCAGAACAAACCCCTCACTGACCAGTCGCGGCTCCCACTGCGTCGTGCAAAGCACGGTTGAAGCACCACTCTGGGCAATGCAGTGATCAAACTGCGTCGCACTGAAGAACGACGGCACGATCACGCAGGGGCGTTCAGCGAACAGGGCGGCCAGGTCCCAGAACAGCAGATTAGGGCCGTTATCCAGGGCCAGCACCAACGCTCCAGCAGGTTGTCGGTGCAGAGCATGGGCTCGCAGTCCCACTTCACCGAGTAACTGCCGGTATGTGTAGCTGTGAGCATCACCTTTCACCGCCACGGCACCGGCGTGATCGCGGGCGAACGACATCAGCAGCTCTTGAAACCGCTCCAGTTCACGCGGCATGGCCAGTCTCCTCGGCGAGCACTGGGAAACCCAGCCTTTGGAACACGCCGGCTCGGGTCAGGGCGTCGAAGCCATAGCCGATGTTTCCGGCGAATACCTGGGGACGTTGCTCGTAGTAGGTTCCCCACTGGTCCATCTGTCCCACCAGACGGTCGGGATCGGCCGAGGCCAACACGGTGGGGGTCAACCCTAGTCGTTGAAAACTGTTGATCAATGTCGCCGCCCCAGTGAACGTGACCCACTCAAGGCCACGGTTGGCCAACAACCACGTCACCGCGATGATCATGATGCGAGCACTGCCAGCGCTGATGGAGGCCAGGTTTCCAACTTCGACGATGCAGGTGCGATCCAATGAAATGCCCGCAACTTGAGAAACGGCGGTTTCCAATGAGACGTCCAGGTACCGTTCGAGAAATACGGGACCCTGGCTGGCCGGGCGCATGCCGGCCGCGGCGATCAGGCGGCCGTGGCTGTCATGCAATGCCAAGAGTTCTGGTAGGTAATGCTGCACATTCGCTTGATGCACGGCGGCAAAGCACGCGTGGATGAATTGCTCGAGATCCTCACGTGAAGCATCTCCCTCCAGATGAAGCGAAAGCTGCGCTCGGTGGTCGGCATGGCTACCGATTGGTAGCGGGAGCAGGCTGCTCCATTGAGACTCGATCATGAAACTCCCCCCAATTGGGTTCGACGGGGGGATTATCGGGGTCGAATCTGAATAGAATCTGAAGTGACGCTTTCGACTTTAGGTGAATTCGGCCTGACGGCTAAATGCAAAATCGGGATTGCCGGCCACATCTTGCTCAAGGAGGGCGTCCTTACGGCGCAAGAGCGTCAAGTGATCATGGGCCATCCAGAAATTGGCTATAGCATCCTGCATGATGGCACGATGGATGAACTGACCGAGATGGCGGCGCACATCGCATACTGGCATCACGAAAAATGGGATGGCACCGGCTACCCGCGTGGGCTGTCTGGCGAGCAAATCCCTCTTGAAGCGCGCATCGTGGCGCTTTGCGATGTGAGGTCATGCATCGGCGCCGCCATTCTCAAGCGCTCGCACCAGTTGGCTGGCTGTCCCATCGCTCGAGCGATCAATACCGATGCGTCGCCGATGCGCTGAATGTGCTCACCCACGCGCTTACCCCTTCAGTGAAACCTAGGGAAACTCCGAACAAGTTGCTCATCAGCCGAAAATGGGCGGCTTGGGGATGCCGAAAAAACCGATTTTCAGTCTCTGATTATTGGATAACCAAGGCAAAGCCTTGGTTATCTGCCCTCACGGGCGCACCTCTCCCGCAGCAGGCAATAATTGCCGGCGCACCATCCACAGATTCGACAGGGCAAACAGCGTGGTCAGTTGCGCCGTGTTCTTGGCCAAGCCACGGAAGCGGGTTTTCACATACCCGAATTGACGTTTGATCACTCGGAATGGATGTTCGACCTTCGCTCGCGCCTGCGCTTTGACCTTCTCGATCTTGCGTCTGGCTTTGTAGAGCACGCTGCGTTTGCTCAAGTGCTTGTAGGTGCTACGACGAGCCGCAATCTGCCAGATCACCGGCCGCCCTTCATGCTCTGGCCGCTTCTCCACGCCGATATAACCCGCGTCGGCACAGACGACATTTTCATCGCCATGCAACAGGTGAGCGACCTCCGTTACATCGGCCACATTCGCCGCTGTGCCGTGGACGTGGTGCACCAGGCCCGACTCGGTATCGGTACCGATATGCGCCTTCATGCCAAAGAAATACTGATTCCCCTTCTTCGTCTGATGCATTTCAGGATCGCGTTTGCCTTCCTTGTTCTTGGCCGAACTGGGCGCGTGGATGATGGTGGCGTCGACAATAGTGCCCTGGCGCAACGACAGGCCCTTGTCTCGCAGGTAATTGTTGATGGTTTCCAGAATTCCCGCCGCCAACTGATGCTTCTCCAGCAGGTGCCGGAAATTCATGATCGTCGTGTCTTCGGGGGTAGGAGCGCTGAGCGTCAGCCGAGCAAACTGGCGCATCGAAGTGATCTCGTACAGCGTCTCTTCCATGGCAGGGTCGCTCAACGAGAACCAGTTCTGCAGCAGGTGAACACGCAGCATGGTTTCCAGTGGGTACGGCTTGCGACCACCGCCGGCCTTTGGGTAATGCGGCTCGATCAATGCCACCAAACCGCTCCACGGCACCACCTGTTCCATCTCGGCCAGGAAACGCTCACGACGGGTTTGCTTGCGCTTACCGGCGTACTCGAAATCGGAAAAGCTCATCTGACTCATGGAATGGCGGGCTTGC